>NZ_JAKGAW010000011.1:0-116241 GCF_021532475.1 Pseudoalteromonas sp. APAL1
TCTGGAAAGCATGCTTCTATATCTAATATTGCTGTTTCGCCAATGTTTGCAGCAATAGTTATACACATCGTTCCTTTTGGCCAAAGTTTGCTTTGGGCTAATCCATCTTCACTGTATGTCTTATCTGTTTCTCGAATATATTGCTCAGCCGCTCTTATTTCGCCAGTTTGAACAAAAGGATATTTACCGCCATACAAGTGTGCAGCGTTTCTAGGTCTATGCTTTGATCGGCCTCGATCAAGCCAACCAATTTGCGAAATACTTGCCCAAACCCACCCTTCAGGAAGTTCAGGTAAATCAGTTGTGTCCGGTTGGACTGGCTCTGGATATTTGTCTTGCCAGTTTTTAGGTGGATTTTTGCCTTTTTCTTTAAACTCTTCGAGTTTATTCTGTTCCCAGCGTTGCTAAGAATACGATTTAAAAGTTCTTGCCCAGTTTCTTCAATCTTACCTTTATTATCATTTCGCCATTTTTGGGTAAGCACACCTTCAACTGCACTTTTGAGTAAGGACTGACGATAGTTATTAAGTTTAACTTGAGCTGCTTTTAGTTCATTTACACCAGCATCTAACTCTGAAAATAGTTCATCGAGTTTTTCAACTATACGATCTTGCTCATTTCTTGGTGGGAGTGGGAATTCAATTTTAGATAAATTTCCTCTGGATATGCGCTTACGAGTAGAGCCACTTTGTAATGCTGCTATTTTACCCCTAAAGTCAGGAGAATTAATGAAGTGCATTATCCATGAAGAGTTAAAATGCTCATTCTTAGCAGGGCGAATAACACAAACGTCAACAACTGTGACCGAAGCTTGTTTCAACTTCGGCATTAAACATGCCCTGCCTAGGGGATCTGGCATCCGTGCAACAAGCACATCGTTGGGTTTTAGATATGTACAGTTTAAATAGTTAGCAGTTTCTTCATTTAGAAACCTATTGGATTTATTAATGAAAAAACCGTCACCTATATCAGCTAATTGCAGCAAACGAACTGAACCATCCGGATCTTGATCTTTACTTTCCACCCAATCACCATCAGTGAACACCCCTCCAGAGATTAGCGAAGGTATTGTTGTCATAGCCCAGCCTCTGGGCAGTTTTTCTATTTCACTCACGCAATTAATTCCTGATTCATTTCAGCCATAAGGCTATCTAATTCGTTCTTAGCTTCGCTGTTAAACAAGCCCCATGCTTTTTGTAAGCCACCGCGATCTGAAAAAGGGCTATAGTCAAAGTCATCGCGTTCAATTGAACAGCTAGCTGCAATATGGTCTTTTATTAATCTCAGCCACGTAGTTTGTTCTTCGGTAAAAGCTGTTTTTCTTTGGGCATTATGGCGGAAGATCCATTTTTTAAATTTCGCGTCCACTTGCTCAGCAAATGGTTTAAGCTCAGCCTCTAAACCGATAGCATATTTTACTAACGAGATTATATCGGTGAGCTGCCTTTGGGTGTTGGCCTTTTTACCTTTACTATTGCCGTTTGCTGAATTTATGCGCTCATAAGCAGTCCATAGCTTTTCCGTTGTTAATAACAACGGAGGATTATTTAACGCTTGGTGCAATTCTTCTAACATGGAAAAAGTTAATGGTCTTCGTTGATATGGCTGCTGGTAGAAAAAGCTGAGCGCTTGAATATCATCTTTATGCTGCTCAATAAACTCTTTAAAGCTTTGTATAACCTTTTCGGCTTTTTCTTCTGCTTGAGCACTGTAGCCGGAGTAAGTCACCGTATCTAAATTGATGTGGTCGATAACTTGTTCGCGTTCTCTTCTGGCAGACTCGATCACCTCTCTGGCATCAGGGTTATCAAAACTTTCACAAGCTTTATCAATTAGTTGTTGTTTTGCGGTTTCGCGTTCATTATCGGTAAGTGTTTCTTCACTTCGTGTAATACCTTGTGCCTTGGTATTTTCTAATGCTTTTTGATTAATAGCGTCAGGGTCTAGCGCGGTTAATAGTTCTCTTGCTAATTGAGCAACTGGTTTACCTGTAAGTTTCTCTATTTTCTTATGACCGCGAGTATCTATTTGTTTACCTAAACGGGTTAAGCGATTTGCTAAGCTTTGTATTATGTCATCATCACGATGCCCCATAGCCACGCCTTGAAGTAAGTCTTTCATTGAAAGGTTAGGGTTACGTTCTAACGGGCGGCTTTCTGTTTTTTGCGACTTTTCAACACCTACGGCATCAATGAGTACAAATCTATCTTTAGCACTAGTCGCACTTTTACTTACATTGCGAAGATCTTCAAAACCTAAACTTCTTACTCCACGGCCTTTCATTTGTTCGTAATAGCCTTTGCTGCGAACATCACGCATAAACAGTAGGACTTCTAATGGCTTTACGTCTGTTCCTGTTGCGATCATGTCAACAGTTACTGTGATACGTGGATTAAAGTCATTACGAAAGTCATTCAATATGCCATCAGGGTCTTTAGTGCTGTATGTAACCTTTTTACAAAACTCATTTCCTTGCCCGTACTCTTCACGAACAATTTGAATAATGTCATCAGCGTGGCTGTCTGTTTTGGCGAATATAAGTGTTTTTGGCACTTCTTTGCGGTTAGGAAATATTTCAGTTTCTACCGCCTTTTTCATTGCTCTAATAACTTGGCGGATTTGGCTGGTATTGACCACTGAGCGGTCAAGCTCTTTGCTAGTGTATGTGTTATCTTCTTCTGCTTGTGCCCAGCGTTTTTTGCGAGTTAATTTATCTCGATGATCTAACCATTCTTTGGCTTTCAGTTCAGCACCTTTGTTACCGATTTCGGTTTCAATCTCATAGACATCGTAACCAACATTTACGCCATCAAGCACAGAGTCTTCATAACTATATTCCGCAACGATGTTTTCGTTGAAAAAGCCTAATGTACGTTTATCAGGTGTGGCAGTAAGACCAATAATAAATGCATCGAAATAATCGAGCACTTGTTTCCAAAGGTTATAAATAGAGCGGTGACATTCATCAACGATAATAAAGTCAAAAGTTTCAATTGGAACTGCTGGGTTATACTTCACCAACTTTGCCTGTTGTTGATTTTGCTTAACTTCATGTAGTGATAAATCTTCTGCGCTTTCGTCTATTGGTTTACCACTTAGAATCGAATACATCCTTTGTATAGTACAAATACAAACTTCAGCAGCATCATCTATGGTGCTGCTATTGAGTCGCTGTACTATGTGATTTTCATGAAAAAATGTTTCTTTACCATGTGGTTTAAAAGCATGAAACTCTTGTTGTGCCTGCTTACCAAGGTTTCTGGTATCAACCAAAAACAAGATTCTTTTAGCGCCACCATTATTTAGTAATCGGTACACTGAGTTAATTGCTGTAAACGTTTTGCCAGCACCAGTTGCCATATGAATTAATGAGCGAGGTCTGTTATCGGCAAGAGATGTTTCCAATCCTGTGATCGCGTTTATTTGGCAGTCGCGTAGTTTGGCTTTCGGCAATGCTGGCATTTCATTTTTTAATCGAGAACGCAAAGAGCTAGTTTGCTTTTGCCAGTCTTGCAGTGTTTCTGGTTTGAAGAAATGGAAAATCTCTCTTGCTCTTGGAGCAGGATCTCTTAAATCAGTAAAATGAATAACTTGGCTTGTAGCTTCGAATAGGAAAGAAAGAGGCTCTTCATCTTGTCGGAATTTTATTTTGCTCGTGGCATATCGAAGTGTTTGGTCTTCTATTTGGGATAGAATGGTTTCGTCTTTTTTTGCTTCAATAACACCTACTGCTTTACGATTTACAAACAACAAATAGTCTGCGGGACCAGTATCGGTTGGGTATTCTCTAACAACAACTCCCAAGCTTTCGCCAAGGTTTACTTTAGGCCAAGTTTGTATTTTCCAGCCAGCGAGCTTTAATTGCTCGTCAATGCCTAATCGAGCTTGGGTTTCAGGCTTTAATCCTTCAATATCCATAACCTTTCCTAAACTTCGTCAAAGAAATCTTCATCTATCTTTTTGATATGCAATACATCTTCATCTCGACTGCCGATGTTGTAGCGCAGCATGAGTTTGGCTAGCTCTTTACCATTAATTAAGACGATGCGAGTGCCTAGATTGTTTGCTGTTTCTTGTGCTGATGATGTGAAATCTGATGTTGTGATAAAAATACCTTTTTGCGCACGTTTAAGGTTTAGTGCTCCAAAAAAGTCTCTGATATCACCAGCACCAACGTTATTACCTTCTGCATAACGCTTAGCTTGAATATATATTTGATCGACACCTAAAGGATCTTGGTCAATAACGCCATCAACACCATTGTCTCCTGATTTACCTAGCGCATGAGCTGCACCTTCACCAGCACCTCCATACCCCATAGCGATTAGTAGTTCGATGAGTAAATCTTCAAAAAAATCGGGGGTTACTTTGCGGGTACGCTCTAGGATTTCTTGAGCGAGTGCTTCATTAACTTTTTTATATGCGGATCTCAAGATTTCATCGGGTGTTGAAACTTCTTCTTGCTCAGTGATACCTGATTCAACTTCGCTGCCAGCTTCATCATTGCTTTTTTGTTTGAAAGCGATGAATTCATCAAATTTTTTCAGGTATTCGTTATTAATATCCACATTTTCAGATAAAGCTTCTTTACCACGAGGGGTAATAACAAAGTGTGCTCTGCGAGTAGCTTCTAACAATCCCGCTTTTGTTAAATAAGTGCGTGCCCAGCCAACTCGGTTATCTAGAATACTTTGGCGACCACTCGGCAAGGTTTCAGATCTTTCCTCATCCGTTAAGTTAAATTGATCTGCTAGTTGATTGATAACGTCACGTAGCTTTACTTCATTGCCATTCGCATCGTTAGCAATTTGCAAGAATGGACGCATAAATTGTTGATAATTGGGTATCACGCAATATCCTTATTGTTTTTGTTCTTCAATCCACTTTTCTAAATCAACACGCTTAAAGCGCCATGAGCCACCCACTTTGAAGCCGGGCAGTTTACCTTCGCTTGCAAGGCGATAAGCCGTTTTTTCATTCAACTTGAGGTATGTAGCAACCTCTTGAATAGTAAGTATTTCGTCTGTCATCGGACTATCTCAATAATGAACTTAGTTACAATATGAGAAAATTGAGGAAATAACAAGAAATTGGCTTATTAGTTTTTTTAATTTTTTAATTATCATGAGATATCACGTTTTATCATCAAACTATCAATTTTTATTTTCCCACGGTTACATAAGATTGATTTAGGCAATCACACAAACAGGAGAACATGATGTCTAATCAACAAAACAACCACAAAGCAAACCAAGATAACGCTAATAAAGGTACTTCTGGTACTAACCAAGCATATGCTAAGGTACAAGGTAATCGAGGTAAGCAGATGAATCCCAATCAGAAAAAATAAGGGATATTATGTAGCAGGCTAACAATGCCTGCTGCCTTTAAGGATGATTATGGAAGACACAACAGGCTCAAAAAAGAATAAACGTAAATTTAAACAGACGAAACAGCTAGTCAGACTGGCACTTAATGATGGCTAGACTCAAAATGAAATTAAAGAAGCCTGTAGGGTCCAACAATCCATTGTTAGTGGATGGAAGAGTGGCTCTAAACAAGGCACTGAACAGCAATTAAAACCTTTGCTTGAGATTTATGGTCATAAATTAAGAAGAAATTCATTTCGTCTCTATTGGAATATTGATCCTGAAACAAACTCAAAAAACTTCCATAAGGTGGAAGGCAAAGTTATTTTGAACCAAGCCTTTTATGATGCGAGAAGAGTTAAATACAAGCTAGAAAAAAAAGTTCCACAACATAAACTAACCATTCATCATCAAGGTAACAATAAATTCAGAGTTGTTTATCAAAATCGTTTAAAGTTTAAACATAGCAATGCTGAGCTTGAATCAACAGTAGAAGATGCCATTTGGGACGCGTTTGTTTCTGAGCAATATGAGCTTGCAGAGCTACTTCTTATCATTGATAAATATGCTGAAAAAACGTTAGCGGAATACCCTAGTGACGCAAACACGTTACCTTTTATTTTGCGTCAAGCATTGCTAAATCATGGCTTTGCAATTGATGGGGTTGTTGAATACCCTGCTGTTTGGTAAATTTGAGAATCCAAAAAAGGAACTTGGCACCTAAACGCCAAAACATGTGGGTAACCACAATCGTTTGAAGCCCCAATTGGGTAAGCCCTATGACTAGCCAGTTCGCTACCATAGCGCTATTCAAACAATTTAGGAGCACATTGTTATTGCTTTGAAAGAAGCTAGGCCAAAGGCACTGCTGATCAGCCGAATCATAACGTGTGATTACGGGATAGGGTGGGTAGAAAAGCCAGCCGTCAGTCACTGACCGCTGGCTTTTTGTTTTTCTAATTTTGGCTACCGTTACAACATCTACCCAGATAGCGGTACTTTTAAGTTAATGAAAAATAAAGGTAATAGTTTGTCTTCGTTGCAATTTAATTTTTCATGTTAAAAAGGGGTTGTTGTAGCAAGGGTTTTAGGCTTACTTTGTCTTCGTTCTATTTATGAGAAATCATTGATTGAAGTTGCTAGCTGCTAGTTTTTAGGAGCTAGGAATTAGCTTAGCAAGTGTTTGTAGGTCGTGCTCTAGCGCTTGCGGCATTTGTGAACTTGTAATCTCAATCCGCAAGATACCAGAAGTGTAGCATTTAGGTTCTCTTAGTACGGTTGTATGGAGTCTAGTAATAAATAACTATCCTGTAAGCATTTCATAATTATAAAGTATTTTGGTGGTCTGTCCTTATTAAAGGTAATATAATAGGTTTATATTGCAAATTAGGTGTTCTCACTAAAGCTTACGTAGGTAATGAATTATGTTAAAGGATTTGGTTGTTGGTAAGAAAATATGGGGGAGCTTTTTGCTCGTTTTTACTATTTTTGTTATTACTAGTTTGATGATAAATCATAGCTTATCTAAATTGAATCATGATGTTAAAACAATAACTAAAAGTACTTTACCTTCTATAAATTTACTCAAATCGATCCAAGTCGTTTTGACTGATATTCGCAAAGATGAGTTCTCACTTATTTCAAATTCCGAAAATCCTAAACTAATTGATTGGTTGAATGAACTTGAACAAAAGCGTCTTAATGTAGAGACAGTAATATTAAAGTATGAAGCTTTGCAATTATCTCCAGAAGAGCTACAAACGTTTGCGCACTTTAAAAAGGCTTGGAAGCAATATAAGCAAGAAACAGAACCATACAACCAATACCTTTCGAGTGGTGACATTAAAAAAGCAAATAGTATTGTTCTTAGTAGTTTAGAAGCATATACACGAGCAATTGAAAGTTTAAATAAGGCTGTTAATGCCAATAGTGACAGAACGATTACTGTTGATGAAACAATTAATGAACGATTATCAATAACGAGATGGGTTGTTATTGTCAGCGCTATATTAGTCATTACAGTAATTGTTTTAGCATCGATGTGGTTAACTCATTCAGTACGTCAACCTGTTCAGCATGCATTAGAGCTTGCTTCGTCAATTGCTAGTGGTCACTTAAACAACATACTCGATGAAGAATCGCTTAGCCAAGACGAGTTAGGGAATTTATTACTTCAAATTAGTAAAATGCAAAATAATCTTAATAGCTTAGTGACAGAGGTAAATAGCGCTATTATACAGCTATCTTCCTCTGTGGAAGAGATGAGTGCTATTTCTACACAAACTGCTTCGGGTATGCAAAATCAGCAAGCTGAACTCAGTTCAGTAGCTTCTGCAATGACAGAAATGCAAGCAGCTGTTGCTGAGGTAGCCCAAAATACAGAGGTTGCAGCCTCATCAGCAAGTGAATCAAGTAATATGGCAAAGCAAGGTAATTTGTCGATAGAAAAAATGATTGCAGTTATTTCTAAAGTATCTAACTCTATTGATGAATCAAAGCAACTTGCCAGTGAACTTGAGATAAGCTCTAAAGATATTAATATGGTGGTAGATGTTATTGGAGGGATTGCTGAGCAAACTAACTTACTTGCGCTGAATGCGGCTATCGAAGCGGCGAGAGCTGGAGAGCAGGGGCGAGGCTTTGCGGTTGTGGCTGATGAGGTTCGCTCACTAGCAAGGAGAACTCAAGCATCGACCCAACAAATTGTAGATATTGTTGAGCAATTACAGAAAAAGTCTAAGTTGATGGGGGAGTCAAGTGACCTTTGTAGTGATGAGATCTCCGAGTGTGTAAAACAGGCTCAACATGCAGGTTCGCAAATTGTAGAAATAGAACATTCTGTTGAACAAATTGCAAATATGAGTATACAAATTGCTACAGCATGTAGTGAGCAAAATGCGGTTACAGAAGATTTAAATCGTAGTATTGAGCAAATAAACGCTGAATCTACTGAAATGTCTGAAGGTGCATCACAAACAGCTATCGCATGCGGTGAAATCAGCCAATTAGCATATAGTTTAAAAGAGCAACTCGAAAAGTTTAAACTATAAAAAAGCTGTTGGTATTGCAGTATTTTTAACTTTATATATCCCGATAAAATTCTTCTACGTCCCCCCTGCAAAGTAGTTTGTTGGGGGGAATTAAAGTCAGCGAGTTTATAAACATCGAGTAACTATGCACTCATTAATAGGCAAAAGTAAAAAATACTACGTGCTATTAACTATTTTTGGATTCTATGGGTGTTAATTAAGCCGCTACTTCAACACAATTACGGCCATTACTCTTCGCTTTGTACAGTGCTTTGTCGGCAATGGTGAGTGTTTCTTTTATAGTAGTTGCGGCGTGGGCTACGCTGTGAACACCAATGCTTACTGTAAATTTAACTGTTTGTGTATCATCAACATTAATAATGGTTTCTTGTGCTTGTTTGCGAATTCGTTCGGCAACCTGCTTGGCATCTTCAAGGTTACAATTAAGCAGTAATACAAACTCTTCACCGCCGTAGCGACAGGCTATATCCCCTTTGCGCTGCTTTGCTGTAAGTATATTGGCAAACTCAATAATAACTTTGTCACCAATATCGTGCCCATAGGTATCGTTTATATTTTTGAAATGATCGAGATCGGCAATCAGTAAAGATAATGGCTGATTATTTGTGGCTGTTGCTGCAATTAACTCTTCACTTTTTCTATCGAAGTAGCGACGATTAAACAGGCCTGTCATTGGATCTGTGTCGACTAAGCGAGTGAGCTCTTTTTGCTGCGCTTTTACTTTTTCAAGTGTTTTAATTCGGTATGAGAGAATAAACGCCATCATTAAAGCTTCGAGTAAAATGCCTATTCCCACGCCATGACTATTGATCACGTTAGCATCACTGATCCCTTTGTAATAAAGCACTGCCAACATATTGAAAAT
The DNA here is from genome assembly GCF_021532475.1 of Pseudoalteromonas sp. APAL1. NCBI lineage: Bacteria > Pseudomonadati > Pseudomonadota > Gammaproteobacteria > Alteromonadales > Pseudoalteromonadaceae > Pseudoalteromonas > Pseudoalteromonas sp. APAL1. The sequence goes on from NZ_JAKGAW010000011.1 coordinate 9,285, forward strand.
GACAAACATAGAGTGACCAAGTAAAAAGTATTTTGCTAGTGGGTTTCCTTTGCGCCATAGCGAAATAGATACCCCGAATGTCACCGTCATCATAAGTGCGGCTAAGCTACTAGCTGGCTTTAATGCGCCAACGATATCGAATAAGCTGTAGATAAAGTCGCCAACAAGCAACAATAATATAATTGAAAGGGCAATATGCTCTTTAGGGTAATGTTTCTTGGTCTCGAAAATGAGCATTACAAAGATCACCAAAAAGCTTGGCATACTGAGTAAGTTTGAGTTTAGTTGGAAAAGCTCTGCACTAAATACACCAAAAAAATTTGCCGCTACACCGTAAGATAACGCCACCCATACGGTGCCTGAAATCAAGTATAGGGCATATACGATGTTCTCGATTTTTCGGGCCGATAAATACAAGAAAAAGTTATATATCATTAGCGCAAGCATCATTCCAACGAGTAGCGCAATGTAATTACCGTTACCGACTAATGCACGTTTAGAGTGCTCTTCGTCATATATATTAAGAGTAAACCACTGGTGTGAGTAAGTTACAGATTTCACATAAAGGATTTTTTGCTGAGCTGGTGCTAAAGCAAACGAAAAAACGGCACTCCCGCCAAACATATTGGCTTTTACCCCAGATTTATCTAAATAAACATCTGTTTGATTAATGAGTTGCCCATTGTGGGTTTCGTAAAATCCCACCTCTTCTAGATGGTAAGCATCGGGGTTGTGAACAAATAAACGTAAGCTATCGCTATAGTTATTTTTGATGATTATTTTTGACCAGGTCGTTTTTGCGTTAGTACCTAAAGTGAGCTCATTTTTACTGTTAATAAAATTTTCACTTTGTATCTTAGTGAATGGAGTATTGCCTTGCTTATCGATGAAATAGCTCATGTTGAATTGCGTAAGATTAACGCTGCGCTCGTTAATAGAGATTACAGAGTTAGCCTGATCCGCATAGCTGTTTTCTGTCACAATTAAGCATAGTAAATAGATAACAATGAGCTGTGATAAGCGTGCAATCATCCTTAATGCCTACATCTTGATATTAATAATAAAGTGTTATTTTTAACTTAAAACACAGGATTGTCGAGCGAATTTTATCCAAAATAAAAAAGCCGCTATACTTAGCGGCTTTGTTGGTTGCGAAAATATTAACGTAAGTCGAAACGATCTAGCGTCATCACTTTAGTCCATGCTGCTACGAAGTCATCAACAAACTTCTGTTTAGCATCGTCAGATGCGTACACTTCAGCAATTGAACGTAGCTCTGAATTTGAACCGAAGATTAAATCTACTGGTGTTGCTGTCCACTTAAGTTTGCCTGACTTACGGTCACGGCCTTCGTAAACACCTTCTTCAGAAGACTTAGACCACTTCGTTGACATATCTAGTAGGTTAACGAAGAAATCATTGCTTAATGTGCCTGGTTTTTTCGTGAATACACCGTGTTTAGTTTGGTCAGTATTCGCGTTAAGGGCGCGCATACCACCTAGTAGTGCAGTCATTTCTGGTACTGATAAGCTCAGTAAGTCAGCGCGCTCAACTAACATTTCAGCAGGTGATTTCCATGCTGAGCTGTAGTAGTTACGGAATGCATCTGCTGTTGGCTCAAGTACTTCGAATGATTCAACGTCAGTCATTTCTAATGACGCGTCCATACGACCTGGCTTGAATGGTACTGTGATAGAGAAACCAGCGTCGCTTGCTGCTTTTTCGATTGCAGCCGCACCACCAAGAACAATCATATCTGCTAGTGAAATTTCTTTACCGTCAGATGCTTTTTTGTTGAACTTAGTTTGGATTTTCTCAAGTTTGCTCAGTACTTTAGCTACTTCTTTCGGGTTGTTTACCGGCCAATCTTTTTGCGGAGCAAAACGAATACGTGCACCGTTTGCACCACCACGCATATCTGTGTCGCGGTAGCTTGCTGCTGATGCCCAAGCAACACGCACGAGTTCAGATACAGATAAACCAGAATCTAAGATGCTTGCTTTAAGTGACGCGATATCTTTGCTATCAACAAGTTTGTGATCAACCGCAGGGATGTAATCTTGCCAAATTAATACTTCTTCTGGCACTAAGTCACCTAGGTAACGAGCACGTGGGCCCATGTCACGGTGGTTTAGTTTGAACCATGCTTTAGCAAATGCCAGTTCGAACTCTTTCGGGTCGTTTAAGAAACGCTCTGAAATCTTACGGAACTCAGGGTCTGCTTTTAACGCGATATCAGTTGTGAACATGATAGGCGCATGACGCTTACCTTTAATGTGTGCATCTGGCACTAGGTTAGATGCTTGACCATTTTCAGGGATCCACTGAGTTGCGCCTGCTGGGCTCTTCGTTTTAACCCACTCAAAGCTGAACAAGTTTTGTAGGTAGTTGATTGACCAACGTGTTGGTGTCACTGTCCATGCGCCTTCAAGACCTGAAGTAACAGTATCTTCTGAGTGACCTTTACCACATTTGTTTTTCCAACCTAAACCTTGCTCTTCGATAGCCGCAGCTGCTGGCTCTTTGTCTAAGCAGGTCGCTTTTTTCGCACCGTGTGCTTTACCAAAGCTGTGACCACCGGCGATAAGTGCAACGATTTCTTCATCGTTCATTGCCATGCGGCCGAATGATAAACGAATGTCTTCTGCTGCTAGCAGTGGATCAGGGTTACCGTGAGGGCCTTCTGGGTTTACATAAATTAAGCCCATCTCAACTGCCGCTAATGGGCCTTTAAGTTTGCCTTTTTTGTCACGACGTTCGTCAGTTAGCATTTTGCCTTCAGGGCCCCAGTATACGTAATCTGGCTCCCAATCGTCTTCACGACCACCGGCATAACCGAAGGTTTTGAAGCCCATTGATTCAAGCGCAACGTTACCTGTTAACGCCATTAAGTCAGCCCAAGAAATGCTGCGACCGTATTTTTGTTTTACAGGCCAAAGTAAGCGACGCGCTTTATCAAGGTTCGCGTTATCAGGCCAGCTGTTTAGTGGGTCGAAACGTTGTTGACCACCGCCTGCGCCACCACGACCATCAAAAGTACGGTACGTACCTGATGCGTGCCACGCCATACGGATGAAGAATGGACCATAGTGACCGTAGTCAGCAGGCCACCAATCTTGAGAATCAGTCAATACTTTCTCAATATCGGCTTTCACTGCGTTTAGGTCTAACTTTAAAAATTCTTTTTTGTAATCAAAGTAAGGACCCATTGGGTTTGATTCTGCGCCATGGGCACGAAGTTGGCTAAGATCTAATTGTTCTGGCCACCAGAATTGGTTTGATTTGATGTCGTTAGTCGCTTGTACGCCTGTTGCTACGAGTAAAGATACTGCAACAGCGACTTTAGACAACGCTGACGTTGATTTTTTAAACATTGTGTAGTCTCCAGTTAGAAGTTGGATGAAATATAGAGTTGTTCTGATTAACTTTCCACTTACAAACTGGGGTTTAAATCGATTGATAAAATCGAAAAAACAGATTGTTTGATTGATTTTATAGAACAAAGCCAGCAAAAATGCTGGCTCTGGGGGAGGTGTGCTTTAAGCTGAAAATCAGCTTGTTGCTTATTCTTCAATAAAAGGGATGCCGTTTTTGATCCAATCAGCAGCTGGCTTGCCTTTTAAGTAATGATCAAAGTATTCCATCATGCGCACCGAGAAATCCACTTGATTAGGGAATTTCTTCAAGTGATGTGGTTCGCCTTCGTATTGTAAGAAGGTGGCATCTTTACCCGCGCGACGAAGCGCTAGATAGTACTGAACCCCTTCGTGCCAAGGCACAGCGTCATCTTTGTCACCAAACATAATCAGGATTGGGGTATTCACTTTGTCGGCAAAGAATACGGGTGAGTTTTCGATGTACAGCTCTGGCGCTTCGAATAAGGTTTTACCAATGCGGCTTTGCCCTGTTTCGTATTGGAATTGACGCGCAAGGCCTGATTTTAAGCGAATACCGCTATACGCACTGGTCATGTTAGATACTGGCGCACCCGATACAACCGCCTTAAACATATCTGTTTGCGTGATCATAAAGGCACTTTGATAGCCTGCCCATGAGTGGCCTTGTAAACCAATTTTATCTGGATCAGCAATGCCTAAATCAATTAACTTTTGAGTGGCGTTGATCATCGTTTGGGTTGACGATTTGCCCGGATGGCCAATTTCAAAACGGATATCAGGTAAGAAAATCGCATAGCCATTTGAGGTAAACATCGGGAAGTTAGGGCGATGATTTAACTCCATTTTAGGGAAATCATACATGCGTTGGCTCATATAGCGGTAGAAGTACACAACCACCGGAACCTTATCGCCTTTTTTGTAGCCCGCAGGCTTGATTAATACGCCTTGTAAATCTTCACCATCAAACCCTTTGTAACTAATGAGCTCAGGTTTTTCACCCCATGCAAAGTTGCTAATTTGTGGGTTTAGGTTGGTAACACGCTGTGGCTTTTTAAAGCTAAAGTCAGTTTGGTAGTAATCAGGGAATTGCTGATATGTTTGCGCAGTAAATAGGTATTTGTCGGCATTTTTTGCCTTTTTCACCACATCATAGCGCTTTTTACCCGATAGTACTTTGCTTACTTTATTGCTTGCTAAGTCAAGCTTGGCAATTTCAGTTTGCTTATCTTGCAGGTTGGTTGCGCTTAGCAATAATGTTTCGTCTTTGGCAAAGCCCACTTGGTCTTTATCAAGTTTAATAACACGATATTGGGTATTGGTTTCTTTACCTTGGGTTAGGCGCGTTGCCTTTTGTGTTGCGACATCAAAAGCCCAAATATCAAATTTGCTGTAAACCAGTACTTGGCTGCTGTCGTTTAACCAGCCTGCAAAACCATAACCCGGTTGAGGTGATGGATAGTCATGCTTATCATCGGCAAAAATAGCATTAATTGCTTTAGATAACGTTGAAACCTTGTTGTTACCTAAATCTTTTAGCTGAACTTGGCTGTCTTGGAAAAATGCTGCAAATTGGCCATTTGGCGCAAGGCTTGGTCTAAACGGATAGTCGCTGATGATAGCGGTTTGTTTACCAGTTTTAACATCCACGCTGAAGTAATCTGCGTAAAAACCGCCATACATAACACGTTCTAGGTAAGGTAGGTCTGAGTAACCTAATAGAGCTTCGCGATGAGTATTAAGCGAAACCTCTGGCATGTTTGGTGTGCTTAACTGCACAACTTGCTGACCATTTACATGATATACCGCTTGATAGTGGCGCAGCTTATTGGCTTTGTTCCATTGCTGCTCTTCGCGTGGTTTTATTTCAGCGTCTTTGTTGTGCCAAACGTTTAGGCCTTTTTGGTCGCGAATGGTATCGAAATCATATAAAGAGGCTTCATCTTTGTATTCTTTTAAGGCAACTTTTGCGGCGAGTTTAGGGTGGTTTTCAAAGTATAAACGAGCGCCATCTTCAGACCATGTTAATGATGCTGTTTTGCCGATAGTCCAGCTGCTATCTGTAGAGTTAATGGTTGAAAGTGCGCCGTTTTGTAAAAGCTGTAAGCTATGGTCGCGACGCCTTGTATCATCATTAACGTAATTACCAACTAACAGCGCTGCGGTATTACTGTTTGGTTGCCATGCAATTTTATTTGCAACCACACCTGGCTCATCAATCAACACGCTAGTTGCAAAGCCATTATTAAGGTCAACTAACACTACTTGGTTGTCGGCCCCATCACTGTAGCTTTGGCTTGCTAGTAATTGCTCGCCAGTGCTGCTCATCGCATAGCTAAATACATTATTTACAGTGTGAGTGGTTTTGTCTTGTAGGTTAACAAGCACTAAATCAAAGCTTTTGTCTTTTTTGTCTGGCTTGATTTCGCTGCTGTTTTCGTCTTTTTCTTGGTCGTCTTTTTTATCTGCTTTTTCTGCTTTCTTATCGAGTCGGTAAGCAAGCCATACACCATCATCCGATAACGCGTAGTCTTTTACAAGGTTAAACGTTTGTTGCTCACCATTTTTAGTATTCACTAAAACTAGGTTATTTTTTAGCTCATCTTTTTTCTTGGTGGTTTCTTTTTCAAGCAGGGTAGGTACCTGAGTAAAAGCCACCCAGTTTGCTGCTTTATTAATAGTAGGGCGAGTACCACGCTCAACGCTGGCAAGCAGGGTGTTATTGTTTAATGTATAAACCTGACCTTGTGCATTACCGCGATACGGGTCAGCACTAAAGCTAAGAACTTGGCCATCTTCAGAAAGTTGGGTGCCTTTTGCGTATTTAAAATCAAACACGTCTTTAAATTGCAGAGCTTCTTTCGCACTAACTTGTGCACTACCAAGGCTTGTCACCAAGGCTAAGCTCAAAAGTGATAATTGCGCTTTCATTCATCTTTCTCGTTGTTTTTAAAATGATGCACCCAGTGTAGCGTTTTAAATTAACAATTCGAGTAGATACGATAAGTGGCGTGTTTGGGGAGTTGGACGGGAAAGTTTCAAGGGAAAAGTTACAAGGGGAAAGTTACAAGGGGAAAGTTACAAGGGGAAAGTTAGAAAGCAACTCGTTGACTTTACTCTTTCCCCTAACAACTCACTACAACCAAATCTTTTGTAACTCTGGCCATTGTTTTTCAAATTGTGCACTTGGTTTTGCTTTAAAGTCGCTGCGCACGAATTGATTCATCTTACCTTCTACGTAGGCGAGTAAGAAGTTGGCTAGGGTGGTTTCGTCTGATTGAAATGCTTTGCCTTCGCGCAGTTTGCGCTCGCGTAGCACTTGCTTGAACTGAGTTTCTAGCTTTTCAAATAGGCCTTGTACACGCTCACGTAAACGCTCTTGTTCACCTTGCAAGGCATCACCGGTCAAAATGCGGGTAATACCCGGGTTTTTCTCAGCAAAGGCTAATAATAGCAGTAAAATATTGTACACACGTGTTTGGCTTTCTTTCTCATTTTCTAAAATGAGGTTAATGCGTGATAACAGGGTATCTTCAATAAACTCGATTAGGCCCTCAAACATCCGTGCTTTACTCGGAAAATGACGATACAACGCAGCTTCAGACACACCTACCTCAGCCGCTAGTTTTGCAGTTGTGATACGTTGACCTGGGCTGGTTTCTAACATTTGTGCGAGTGCTTGCAGAATCTGCTCTTTGCGATTACTTCTTTTTGTCGCAGGCATGACCATTCCTTTCTTATAATTTATTACTTGCGCTCTTAGGAGTCAGACAAGCCATTTTTTGTGCAAATGAGAGGCTTATGTTAATGTTTTATTCAGTTTCTTTCCAGCATTTTTACAAACGCTTGGCAAGCTCAGTCATCACGCTCATGGCCAAATCTTTTTTACTTCCCATCGCTAAATCTAGCTGCTCATTGTGCCAGAAAAGTGTTAAAGCATTATGATCAGAATTAAAGCCAAGGCCTTCTTTTGATACGTCATTTGCGCAGATCATATCGAGATTTTTGTTCTTTAATTTACCTTGTGCATAGCTTGCAACATCTTGGGTTTCGGCGGCAAAGCCCACAGTATAAGGACGGTTTTTGCTAAGCGCTGCAACGTTTGCGATAACATCTGGGTTTTTAACTAAGGTGAGGGTTAGTTCATCACTTTGTTTTTTCATTTTTTGCTCATGAATTGCTGCTGCACGGTAATCGGCTACTGCTGCACAGCCTATAAAGGCATCTGATTGTACGGCTAGTTGCATTGAGGCGGTGAGTAATTGCTCTGCACTTTCTATAGTAGTAAGCAGGGCATTAGCAGGTGCTTTAATTGTTACAGGGCCAGAAATTAAGTTGACCTTTGCACCTAAAGCAAGTGCAGCCTCGGCAAGGGCATAACCCATTTTGCCAGAGCTGTGATTAGAGATATAACGAACTGGGTCGAGGGCTTCTCGGGTTGGTCCTGCTGTAATTGTAATAGTTTTGCCGGCAAGTAATGGCTCTACTTCAGGTTGTGTACAAAGCGTGACTAACTCATGAGGCTCTAACATACGGCCTGCGCCTACATCACCACAAGCCTGCTCGCCTTTACCTGGGCCCCAAATAGCCACGCCGCGTTCGCGAAGTGTGGCAATATTTGCTTGTGTAGCAGGATGGGCATACATTTGCTGGTTCATGGCAGGTGCTACAGCCACTTTTGCAGGGGTGGCTAATAGAAGTGTTGTCAGTAAATCATCGGCAATACCCATTGCCATTTTCGCTAAAATATTACTGGTTGCAGGGGCAACTAAAATAAGGTCGGCCCATTTAGCAAACTCAATATGGCCCATTGCTGCTTCTGCTGCTGGGTCGAGTAATGAATCAGAAACAATTTCACCGCTTACCGCTTGCATTGTTAAAGGAGTAATAAAGTGTTTTGCTGAGTCGGTCATGACGACTTTAACTTCGCAGCCTTGATCTTTTAAACGGCGGACAAGCTCTGCACATTTATAGGCTGCAATACCACCACTCATACCTAGCAGGATTTTTTTATTTACTGATTTAGTCATTACGTGAAATTTAACTTTTGTCGATATGGGCTAACGATAGCAAATCTTTACCGATAGCATGAAGTTTTCTTTTTCATGACAGGAAAAAACTGGATTTTCTAGGTTTTATAGTACAGTTTAGGCATTGATATAGTTGTTTTAAGGATGAAGCAATGCCATTAACCGATTTACCTCTATCAGCAAGGCCTCGCGAGAAGCTACTTGCTAAAGGTGCTAAAGCACTTTCAGATGCAGAGCTATTAGCAATATTTTTACGCACAGGCGTGCCGGGCATGAATGCTATTGAGCTTGCAGAGCATTTACTCAGTATAAATAGTACATTGCAAAACTTGTTTAACGCGAGCGAACAAGAATTCTGCGCACAAAAGGGCTTAGGGGCGGCTAAGTATGTTCAGTTGCAAGCGGTACTTGAATTAAGCCGGCGCTATATGCTTGAGCAATGTAAACGCGAGGCACTATTTAATTCGCCACAAGCTGTGTACGACTACTTAACTATTCAGTTGCGTGGTTTGCAGCAAGAAGTATTTATGGTGCTGTATTTAGATAATCAAAATCAATTAATTAAAGACGAAGTGCTTTTTTACGGCACTATTAATGCAGCTTCTGTGTACCCACGCGAAGTCGTCAAAGCGGCATTACGTAATAATGCCGCGGCACTGATTCTTGCCCATAACCACCCAAGTGGAGTAGCTGAGCCAAGTCAGGCTGATAAATTGATCACCACGAAATTGCAGCAAGCGTTAGCCTTAGTTGATATAAATGTGCTGGATCACATCATAGTGGGAGGTGAAAATTGTGTGTCGTTTGCCGAAAGAGGGCTTATATAAAGCTTGTTAGGCTATAGAGTGTGTTAAAAATGAGCAGTTTAGGGCGATTTTAGAAATTAGTTTAATTTAAATGCAGTTTTTACTTTCCCTAAGGGCATTCGATCTTTATAATTAGCCGCTATCAAATTTACACATGAGCTGATTGGATAAGATCTGTTACTTGATCTTTGCCTGTATAAGCTGTATAAAGAGCGCCCTTCGATTTATCCCGGGGCACAAATACTGGCCTAAGGGAAAATTAAGCTCGAGCGAAGTTATTGGAGATATATAGACATGTCTAAAGTATGTCAAGTTACAGGTAAGCGTCCAGCGGTTGGTAACCACCGTTCACACGCGAGAAACGCGACTAAACGTCGTTTCCTACCTAACCTACAAACTCACCGTTTTTGGGTTGAAAGTGAAAAACGTTTTGTAACACTACGCACTACTACTAAAGGTATGCGTATTATCGATAAAAAAGGCATCGACGCGGTTCTTACAGAAATCCGTGCTCGTGGCGAAAAAGTTTAAGGAACTGAATCATGCGCGATAAGATCCGTTTAGTTTCAACTGCTGGTACTGGTTTTTTCTACACTACCGACAAGAACAAGCGTAACATGCCTGAAAAAATGGAAATCAAAAAATACGATCCTAAAGCTCGTAAACACGTGATTTTCAAAGAAGCTAAAATCAAGTAATTTTAGTTTTCAGAATCTCAAAAACCCAGCCTCGGCTGGGTTTTTTGTTTTTAGCGTTTAGAAAATCTTATTAGAGCACAATAATCTAGCTTGGCTTGCTGTTTTATCTTGCTTAATTATCAATCTAAGCGTAAAATGCGCGCTCATTTCGGCTTATTAAATTTAATTCCTTGCCTTAAACCGACTGGCCGAAACGGTAGAAGGCTCTATTAACCGTAAGGAATATCCATGCGTCATTACGAAATCGTATTCATGGTTCACCCTGATCAGAGTGAGCAAGTAGCTGGTATGATCGAACGTTATACTGGTTCTATCACTGAAGCTGGTGGTACTATCCACCGTCTTGAAGACTGGGGCCGTCGTCAATTGGCTTACCCAATCGACAAGCTTCACAAAGCTCATTATGTTCTTATGAACGTTGAAGCACCTACTGAAGTAATCAGCGAGCTAGAAACTACTTTCCGCTACAACGATGCAGTGCTTCGTAACTTAGTTATGCGTACTAAAGACGCTGTAACTGAAGCATCTCCTCTTGCGAAAGAAGAGAAGAAAGAAGCACCAGCTGCTTAATCGTTTTGAGTTCAAGCATGGCGCTTGCAGTTGAGACAAAAAGATGAGCCAACCGCTTAATCCTTATATGAATCAGCTGACACTATCTGGGGTTGTATGTAAAACCCCAAAATATAGTCAAAGCCCTGCTGGTATACCGCATTGTATTTTTGTTCTTGAACATAAATCGATGCAAGTTGAAGCAGACCTTAACCGTAATAGTTATGTCAGGCTTCAAGTTGTTGCCAGCGGCACGCCATTGCAACAACAGACTCAACAATTGCACGTTGGGCACCAAGTGCAGGTGACGGGGTTTTTAAACCGTCACGAAGGTCGAAACGGCTTAAGCCAATTGGTCTTGCATGCTCAACATATAGAAAGAATTTTTTGAGGAATTATACTCATGGCACGTTATTTCAGACGTCGTAAGTTCTGCCGCTTTAAAGCGGAAGGCGTACAACAAATCGATTATAAAGATCTAGCTACTCTTAGAAACTATGTTACAGAAAGTGGCAAAATCGTACCTAGCCGTATCACAGGTACTAGCGCTAAATATCAGCGTCAGCTAGCAACTGCTATCAAGCGTGCTCGCTACTTAGCCCTTCTTCCATACACTGACTTACATAAGTAAGCAGCGGATTAACAGTTTTTAAAAGGTGTAGAGACATGCAAGTTATTCTACTAGACAAGATCGCAAACCTAGGTGGCCTAGGTGACCAGGTTGTAGTTAAATCTGGCTTCGCACGTAACTTCCTTTTCCCAAAAGGTAAGGCAGTTCCTGCAACTAAAGCTAACATCGAAACTTTCGAAGCACGTCGTGCTGATTTAGAAGCTAAGATCGCTGAAGATCTAGCTGCTGCTCAAGCTCGCGCTGACAAGTTAGAAGCATTAGCTGAAGTTACACTAGTTTCTAAAGCTGGTGACGAAGGCAAGTTATTCGGTTCTATCGGTACTCGCGACATCGCTGAAGCTATTTCAGCTGTTGGCGTTGAAGTTGCTAAATCAGAAGTTCGTTTACCTCTAGGTACTATCCGTGAGACTGGCGAATTTGACGTAGCAATCGCAGTACACTCAGACGTAACGGCTACTATCAAAGTAATCGTTATCGCTGAAGCTTAATAGCAATATTAAGTAAAAAAGGCCGCGCTTAGGTGCGGCTTTTTTGTGCCTGAAATTTGAGTAATAGCCACTTTCTGAATTAGCCTTAAACACGCTTAATTGTAGCGTTTTGTACCGCTATCAACTCATAGGTTTACGGTAAATAGTATTAGTTTTCATATTTTAAACACCTAATAGATAATCCTATAATCTTACCTATTTTACAAACAAACATTCTTTTTTCTTAATTTTATTCTTCTTATTAGTATAATCGGATGAATAAAGGTAAATTGGTTAAAATTGACACTGACAACGCTGTCATTTATATTGTTTTAACAAAAAAGTATTAGAGGTATTAAGATTGTTAAATGCGCTCGTGTTAAGTGGACAAGGTAAGCAACGTGGTTTTACATTAGTTGAATTACTTATTGTTGTAGCAATTATAGGTATTCTCTACAGTGTGGCATTACCCGCTTATACTGAGCATATGCAGCGCAGCCGACGCGCTGATATTCAACAAGAATTACTTCAATATAGTGCAAGTCTTGAGCGTATCTATTCGCGAAATGGTGGATATCCCAATACATTCACAACGCAAGATACTAGCTATTACTCTTTTACTTATACTGCCACCGATAAAGCTGCTGGTGCAGTGAGTGATTTTAAAAACCGTGGCTACAGTTTAAAAGCAACGCCTAATACGGGCTCTGCACAAGCGGGCGATCGCTGTGGTGAGCTTGTCGTTAACCATGATGGTAGTTACAGCGCGACAGCCAATGATTGTTGGGAGTAACTAAATTGCGTCGTTTAGTTGGTTTTACCCTAGTTGAATTATTAGTGGTGCTCGGTGTTATTGGGATTTTGGCAAGTCTTGCATTGCCATCTTTTAGCCAGCAGATTTTGCAAGATCGCGTCATTACTACCGCAAATCAACTCAACAACGTTTACAAATATGCGCGCAGTGAAGCTGTAAAACGCGATAAGTCGATTCGATTAGTTGTGAGTGATAACCGTTGGGAAGTGACTTTAAATGAAGCCGGTGTTGATACTATTTTAAAAGCATTTTCTGTGACAAAAGCTGGCGTTAGCGTCAATTTGGTCTCATTAACGGTGAGTGCCAGTGGTGAGGTTGATAGACAAGCAAGTATTCGTATTCAAGATGAGCATGTTAACACTACAGACTATGTGATGTGTGTACTTAAAAGTGGGCAAAATTGGTTAGTTGAAAGTTCACAGCGAGGGTGTGCATGAAGAAACAAGCAGGTTTTTCATTACTAGAGGTCATGATTTCTGTTGTTATTGCTGGGATAGCGTTATTGGGTTTAGCTGCAGCGCAGTTGAAGTCTTTACAGTATGCGACCAATAGTTTTCATTATACGGTGTCACTTATTCAAGGCCAAAACACAATTGAGCGTTTATGGCCGCATGTGTGTGAAATTCAAAAAACCGATCCCGCTTTGTTTCAGAATGCCACTTTTAGAGAAAGCCTTAAGCCACAAGTAAACGACTACCAACTGACGATTCCGGCTTCTTACAGTAACGATATGCAAATAAATGTTGGCTGGGTTGATAAACGTATGACTGATAACGCTGAAAACCAAATTAGTTTAAACGCCAGTTTTCCCGATTTATCGGCGGCTTGCTAATGATGAAGCGTGGTAAGGGTTTTAGTTTAGTTGAGCTGATGGTTGCACTTGCAGCAGGGGGATTTTTACTTGCAGGCGTGAGTTTATCTTATTCGGCTATTAAAAGTACGATTGCGGTAAGTAAAGAACTTGAAAACGCCCAAGAAGTGATTCGCTTTACAAGTAAAGTGTTCACCCGAAGTATAAAACAAACGCAATTAACGCCAATCGTTAGTGCAGATAACAGCACGATCACAATTACGCAGCCAAGTGGCGTTATTGCCTGTGACGGCTCTATTACCACGTCTCAAGTGACAGAAATCTATCGTTTAAATGGCAACGACTTATTATGCTCGTTAAATGGAGCGGTTGCCGAACGCTTACTAACTGGTATCGAAGCATTATCGTTTAGTTTATCCGGTGACTTGGTCACGATAAGTGTCAAACCACGGGATTTACCAACTCAATTTGGTCAAGGTATCAACATCGATATTGCCTTAACGAACGCAATTTTACTCAAAGCATATGGGAATAGTCGTGTTTAATAAACAAGCTGGTTTTACGCTTTTTACGGTTCTTATTTTAACCAGCATGGCGAGTATTGTGGTGCTGAGTTCATTACGTGAAACAATTGTACAAGAGCGCTTAAGTGGTAATTTTCAGAAAAAACTAAACAGTCGTTTACTAGCCGAAAAAGGCGTTTTTGAACAAGCTAAGTTATTGCAGCAAACTATTAATCGAGAAGGTATTCTCGCGGTTGATGAGTTGATCAATAAAACAAGTGATGCCTCAGGAGTGGGCGTTATCGCTGCTGATGCTACGTTTAATGCCAGTGTAAGTAAAAATGCCGATGGTGAACTAGAAATTGCCAGTTTAGGTCAGCGTTTTGAGGGAGATGCACAAAGTAATCTAGTTGCACGCTTTGCACTGCAAGGAGCTAAAGGAAGCTCTGTATTTACTAATGCGATGGTGGGTTGTAAAGGAGTTAACTTATCGGGGAGTGGCAGTATTGATAGCTACGACTCTAGCAAAGGCAGCTATGAAGAAACAAAATCGAATGATGGCGATGTATCGACCATCGCTGGTGATTCTGATGTTGTGTTGTCTGGTCATTCACCTATAAGAGGTGATGTTAAGGCTACAGGGGTTATCTACTTAAATGGTTCATCACCGATTATAGGTAATATTCATTCAAATACCGGGGTGTATATTTCACCAGGTAGTGGTTTACGTGTTGACGGTAACGTCTACACGGGTGGGTATTATACCCATCGTGGTGGCACTGTGTCAGGTGTTGTTAGAGCCAATGGCGATGCCAAAATGCAGTGGTCAACGTTTATTACAAATAACCAAGGTGAAGCGCTGGATATTATGTATGGTGGAACTGGTGACTTTAAAGATACCTATAATAATCAGCAAAATGGTGTTCATTACAGTGATAGTAAGTTTAATGTAAACCCAAATGTTGCACCTGTTACCGTTGCAGATCCTAGTGCACCAGATTACGATCCGAGCAACCCAGACACCAACTGTGATCCACTTATACTCCCAGAGAAAATGGTCGATATTCTCGATGAGGTTACTGACTATGATACTGTTTCGATTGGGCCAACACAGCAATTCAAGCTGAACACTCAAAAAGGTTTTTTTAGTCAAAATGGTCGACAAATTATCTTTCCGACGTTTGCGGATATTTTCTTGTTTGATTCAAATCCACAAACAAAAACAAGCGGTAGTAATAGTAAGGAATCTATATTTGCACTAGACCGATTAAAAATGACCAGTGACGGCAAAATGGAGGTCTCTGGTGGTGATGTTATTTTATTGGTTGATGGTGACTTCTCAATGGAAGGCGACACGACTCTTACAATAAAGAAAGACAGCAGTTTAACCGTGTTGATCACCGGCAAAGTGAGCATTGGTGCGGGAGCAAAAGTGATCACTGAACAAGAAGGGTTAACCAGCAGTGGTCATCCTTCATTGTCATTTTATTCAACATTTAATGGCATCAATGGAGTGCAATTTAGTGGAGCTGCTAATTTATATGCTGCGATATATGCGCCCCTCACAACGGTAAAATTATCTGGTAGTGGTGAGCTATTTGGTAGCGTTCGTGGCTCAAGTATCACAGCAACAGGGGGCAGTGGTGCCCATTACGATGCAAGTTTGTTGCAGGTTAAAAATGGCACGACACCGTCATCTCCAGCTCGTATTGTGTTTTTAGGTTGGCGCTACAAAACCGCAGAAACAAGCGAAGACGAAAGCGACGCATCACCTGCAGAATAACGCAAATCCCCCAAATAAAATTGTGTAAGCTCAATTATTTGTAGCTTACACAAAAAAATTTAATTTCATTTAAACCTTTTGAATCCCCCCTTACGTCTAATACACTAAATTCACAATAATAATCATAAAGGACAACATCCAGGATGTTGATAGATGCAGAACAAGCGTTCGTCCAGCAAAGTGAGCATGCCTTGATCGAGCGGGTTAAAAGCGGTGATCAAGCTGCCTATGCAACACTTTATGAGTTGCATGTGAAGCGAGTATATAGCCTTTGTTTACGATTGCTTGCAGATAAAGAGCACGCAGAAGATGCCACGCAAGAAGTGTTTGTACAGCTTTGGCATAAAATTGCTAACTTCGATGGACGCTCACAGTTTTCGACTTGGTTACATAGTGTTACCAGCAATATTGCGATTAGCTACATTCGCAAACATAAGAGTTGGCTGCAAAAAGTCGTGAGTTTTGAACAAAGTGGTATGGATGAGCAAAGCGCTGCAGATTGCGACGGCTTTAACGGCCTCGATAAGTTGGTGCTGAGATTACCTGAACGAGCACGTATGGTCTTTGTGCTGCACGCCATTGAAGGCTATCGCCATGAAGAGATAGCGAACATGCTAAACATGGCAGTTGGTTCAAGTAAGTCGCAATTTCACCGTGCAAGGCAGTTATTAAAAGAGTGGTATGAAAATGAGTAAGCAAGAATTTGAACAATTTTTAAATGACTCGCTTAACCAGAAGCAAGATATTAGCCCAGATAAAGATCTCTGGCCGGGTATTGAGCGAGCAATTGCAGAGCCGCAAACGCAGCAAATTGAGAAACCAACTCATGGCTGGAATAAGCTCGCGGCTGTGGCTGCTTGTTGTATTGCTGCACTGTTGACCGTACAGCTTTTTGTCGGTCAAGGTGAATCAAATAGCATGATGGCAATGAGCGACTATTTTACCAAGCAAAAGCAAGGTTTATTGGTGCAGTATCAAAATCAACCTGCATTAACCGATAATTGGCAGCAACAGCTTAAAGAGTTAGAAGAAGCAGAAAGCGCCATCAAGCAAGCACTTGAGAATGAACCTGAAAATCCAGCTTTATTACAAATGCTCTCGCAGGTTTATCAGCAGCAACTGGACTTAATTAACAAGGTGCATGCACCGAAGTGGCAAACGATTTAGGAGTGACAATTATGAAATTACTAGCTTTAACATTAGGATTATTGCCACTGATGGCAATGGCAGGACAAACCATTAACGAACAAATTGATGTGCCTGTAAATAAACGTATTTTTATTGAAAATCAACGGGGTGATGTACGCATTGAAGGCTGGGATAAGCCTCAACTTAAAATCGAAGGTGAGCTTGATGATAAAGCCGAAGGTTATCGTTTAGATGTGGAAGGCAGCCGTGTTGAATTTATCGTCAAAATGCCGCGTAACTTACGTGGTTGGAATAACGGTGATGGTTCACGTTTAACCATTTACATGCCAAAAAGCAGTGAGCTTGAGTTTGCCGGTGTGAATGTAACCGTCAGTGCTAAAGAGCTTGAAGCAGGCGCTGAAATCGATACCGTCAACGGCGACATTACAGTGCAAAAAATTAGCGGCAATATGAGCTTTGAAACAGTCAATGGTGATGTAAATGCCCATGATCTTAACGGTGATATTCGCTTTGAAACAGTCAATGGTGAAATCAACGATAAAAACTCGCAGGGTGCCTTACGCTTTACTGCAGTTAATGGTGATATAAAATCAAAAACCAAAGCGCAAGATGTTCGCCTTGAGAACGTAAATGGTGATATTGACTTTGCCTTTGATGCAATTAAAAAGCTACGCATAAACACAGTAAACGGTGAAGCGGAAGTTCACATCAATAAGCTGCTAGCAGATGCCAATATTCGTTTTGAATCAGTCAGTGGTGACGCCGAGTTTTACTTCCCTGCAGATGTATCGGCAAAGTTTGAAATTGAAGCTCATGCAAACGGTAAAATCGTTAATGAGCTGAGTGATGACAGAGCAACGAAGGCTAAATACGGCCCATCTAGCGACTTAGAATTTAGTATTAACGGTGGCGATGCTGATATCGAAATGGATACGATTAGCGGACGCATTGAACTTCGTAAACAGAAATAACGATTACAGTTCACTCAATTACAATAAAGCGGGAGGACTTCCCGCTTATACCAATCGTGTTAAGTTGTTGGTCTTAAATAGCGACAGATAAATGAAGTGATAACAAGGCAGAAATTTTGACATGTAGTTACTCTACTTTAGACATTTCTAACGCAGTTAGCGCTTTATTTAGCACGCTAGAATGACCAAATATTTAAGTCGATTGGTATTAACTATTTGCACAGCCTTAGCAAGTCGATAGAATAGAGCCATTCAATTTAAGTTTTGTGAAGTTATGGCCAAACCAGATAAGCAAGTCGACACATTAAAAGTTCCTCCCCATTCAATTGAAGCTGAGCAATCTGTTTTAGGTGGTTTAATGCTTGATAATCAAGCGTTTGACCGTGTTGCTGAGTTAGTGGTTGCACAGGATTTTTATACCCGCACCCACAAGCTAATTTTTGAAGCAATGGTGAGCCTTGCTGAAAGTGGCGACCCTATCGATTTGATCACTATTTCTGAAAGCTTAGAAAAAAATAATCAGTTAAGTAGTGTCGGTGGTTTTGCCTACCTTGCCGAAATTGCCAAAAACACGCCAAGTGCAGCGAACATTGATGCTTACGCGAATATTGTTCGTGAACGTGCTGTTATCCGTGAAATGATTGGTGTTGCGAACGAAATTGCCGAAGCTGGTTTTAGCCCTGAAGGGCGTACCAGCCATGATTTGCTCGACTTTGCCGAAAGTAAAGTATTTAAAATTGCAGAGCAACGCACAAAAAGTACTGAAGGGCCGCAAAGCTTACATAGCATCTTAGAAAAAACCGTCGATAAGATTGAAGAACTTTATCAGTCGCCGCAAGATGGTGTAACCGGTGTAAGTACAGGTTATACCGACCTTGATAAAATGACGGCAGGTATGCAGCCTTCTGACCTTATCATCGTGGCGGCACGTCCATCGATGGGTAAAACCACCTTCGCGATGAACTTAGCCGAACACGCAGCTATGACACAAGATAAGCCTGTGCTTATTTACTCACTAGAGATGCCTTCAGAGCAAATCATGATGAGGATGCTGGCATCGCTAGGTCGCATTAACCAAACTAAGGTGCGTACTGGTCAGCTTGATGATGATGACTGGGCGCGCCTGTCGTCAACCATGGGCTTGTTGATGGAAAAAGGTAAGATGTATGTTGATGATGCATCGGGCCTAACACCCACAGATGTGCGCTCGCGTGCGCGTCGTATTGCCCGCGACCATGGCGGTATTAGTATGATCATGGTCGACTATTTACAGTTAATGCGTGTACCAAGCTTATCTGATAACCGTACTCTAGAGATTGCTGAAATATCTCGTTCATTAAAAGCACTGGCAAAAGAACTGCAATGTCCGGTTATTGCATTATCACAGCTAAACCGTACTCTAGAGCAACGTGCCGATAAACGCCCAATCAACTCAGACTTACGTGAATCAGGCTCGATCGAGCAGGATGCCGACTTAATCATGTTTATTTACCGTGATGAAGTGTATAACGAAGACAGTGCTGAAAAAGGCGTGGCCGAAATCATCATTGGTAAGCAGCGTAACGGCCCAATCGGTAAAGTACGTTTAACGTTCCAAGGTCAATTCTCGCGTTTTGATAACTACGCGGGTCCAGCTATGGATGACGAATACTAATGCGCTTAGCCATTGCCGAAATCAACCTTCAAGCACTTGCCCATAATTTAGCGCAAGTGAAGCGCTTTGCGCCTGGTTGCAAAGTAATGGCGGTGCTAAAAGCCAACGCCTATGGTCATGGCTTAGTAAAAATTGCCCAATACTTAAATGATGCCGACGCTTTTGCGGTAGCACGCATTGACGAAGCGTTAGCGCTACGTGCCGGTGGACTGACAAAACCGATTGTATTGCTTGAAGGTTTTTTTCATCAAGACGATCTGCCAATTTTGCTGGCGAATAACTTTCAAACCATCATTCATGATGAGAATCAGCTCACCAGCCTTGAAAATGCAATGCTTGACGCACCGATTGCATGTTGGTTAAAAATTAACACCGGTATGCATCGCTTAGGGATTGCACCATCGCAATTTGAGTCTTTTTACAGTCGCTTAAAAGCAAGTCCTAATGCCCGTGATGACATTAAATTAATGACGCATTTCTCGTGTGCCGATGACATCAATGATGAAAAGACCGCTCAGCAAATTGCTTTGTTTGACTCATTAGCTGATGGCAAAAGCGAGCAGCATTGCCTTGCAAACTCAGCTGGCATTATTGCTTGGCCAAAAGGTCATGGCGAGTGGGTACGCCCGGGGTTGATGCTCTATGGCGTATCACCAATGCTTAATGGTGTTGGTCAACAGCACGGGCTTAAACCTGTTATGCGTTTAACGACTCGCGTTATTGCGATTCGTGATGTTGAGGCTAATCAGTGTGTTGGCTATGGTGGCCGTTGGTGTAGTGATAAAGCCACTAAGCTTGCCGTAGTTGCGATGGGCTACGGTGATGGTTATCCGCGTCATGCCGAGCAGGGCACACCGGTTATTATTAAGTCGCAGCGCTATGGTATTGTCGGCAGTGTGGCGATGGATATGATCACGGTCGATATTGGTGATAACCACGACAATATCAAAGTAGGAGATGAGGTGATCATGTGGGGGCCTGAGCTTCCCGTTGAAGAGATTGCCCAGTGTGCAACAACCATTCCGTACGAGTTACTGTGTAATATAACCCCGCGAGTAAGCTACGAGTATCAAGAATAACTATTCTTTAATAAAATACACGTCGCTAAAGCCCATTCGTGCGAATTCTTGATCACGAAAATTACGCACTGCTGCAGAACCTTTTGAAGTCATTTCGACTTGCTGTTCCATCTTTAAATAATTCGTTAAATCAATGCCTTCAGCCGCAGCTATCGCATGATACATATCGCGGTATTTATCTTTAGCAAAATTGATTTCGCGCGGTTGGTTTTTAAATTTATAAGTGATGCGGCGTGCCATAATGAGTCCTCAATGTTTATCGGGGCTGATTTTACACTAAAAAATAGCCAGAGCCATGACTTGTTAGTATAAGCGAGTTACAATGCAATACTTTGAAAATACTCGGTAACGCATATGAAACTTTCAGTAGAGATCAGCAAGTATCCACTTCACCAAGATTATATTCCGTTTATTAAAGGTTTTATTGACCGTGTAAATAGTTATGAAGGTCTAAAAGTGATCACCAATACCTTATCGACACAGATTTTCGGTGATTATGATTTAGTGATGTCTGTACTTAATACTGAAATCAAACGTTCATATGAAGAGTTTGGTAAAGCTATTTTTGTTTGTAAATTCTTACATGGTGACTTGTCGCCTAGCGAAGACTAATCTCTAAAGTAGCGCGTGTTATGGAATTTTTGAGCGAAACCTTCTCAGGCTTTACTGCCATGTCGCATTGGGAATACATTGCCGTTGCATTGTCGATGGCGTATTTACTGTTAGCGATTAAAGAAAGCCTATGGTGTTGGCCAGCCGCGTTTTTGAGCACCTTTATTTATACCGTGATGTACTGGAATGGCGCACTGTTGATGGAGTCGCTACTTAATTTTTACTATATGTATATGGCGGTATATGGTTGGGTAGTTTGGCGCCGGGGCATGAACAATAAAGATCATCTGCCAATAATTTCTTGGTCGTTGAAGCGCCATGCAGTGATTTTGCTTGCTACTTCATTAGCTTCAGTTGTTATTGGTTTTGTGATGACCAATTACACCCATGCTGATTTTGCTTATTTAGACAGTTTTACCACCTGTTTTGCTGTGGTGACAACCTACCTTGTTGCTAAGAAGGTACTGGAAAACTGGTTATACTGGATTGTGATTGATGCAGCTTCGATGTATTTGTACTTTGAAAAAGGTTATTACCCAACCTTAGTGCTTTTTGTGTTTTACACCATTATGGCAGCGTGGGGCTTTAAAACTTGGTACGAAGAATACGAGCAGCATCAGGCTAAGCCGCTTGCACAGCTATAGATGAAAACTGAGCAACAAATTCACGCGTTGTTTGCGCGTTTTGACCCCCATTTAATTATTACCTCAATCAGCCCGCTGGTTGAGGGATTAAGCAATGACAACTACTTAGTAAAAACCTCAAATAAAGATTTCTTGGTTAAGCATTATCGCGACCACTGGCCTGCAATAGGCCTTGCTGCGCAAACGCACTTTGCAAAGCATAGCTGCTGTCCTGCACCGCTTTGGTTAGAGCAAGCAACCGATACGGCTATTTTTGAATACGTGGCAGGTAGCATTGCAAGCGGTGAGTTCTGTAGTAGCTTATTGCCTGATTTAGTGAATTTACATCGTTATCCTGTGCTAACCGAGCCTATGGATATTGCCTACGAAATTAACTATTATCAGCAAACACCCCGTTACCAGCAACACGCAGATCTAATTAAGCAATCACTGGCTTATATTGCTTCAGCACCAAAAGATATGGGCTTTTGCCATAATGATTTAGTAAAAGAAAATATCATTGTGAATGAATCAGGTATGTTTTTGATCGACTTTGAATATGCCAAAAGTAACGATGTTTATTTTGACTTAGCGGCGCTGGTGGTGAGTTTTGCACTGAATGACGAGCAGCAACTAGCATTACTTAAAAGTTACCATGCGCTTGTGTGCGACCATTACGAGTTTAACTTATCAGTTGAAAAGCTCGCTGCGTTTCAGGCACTGTTTTTACTTTTATGTATTTGCTGGTATGAACAACGTGGTGCGATGGACAAAGTGGCGCCACTGCTTACACAGCTTAACCACTTCATATTAAAAGTTAAAAACTAAAGACCGCCAATTCGCTCGGCAAGCTCTTTATATTTTTTTACGTCTTCTGGATCAAACAAAGGCTCACCTTTGTCATCTTGTGATTTAGAGATCAGTAAATGTTCGCGAGCAAGGCGTTTTACACGTTCAACTTTGACACCTAAAAATTCCGCCACTTGCTCTGTAGACATTAAACTCATGATCAAATTCCCCTTATGCGGCAATGAATGCCACCTTGTTATTAATTTTACTAAGTATACGTTAATACCTTGGTTCTGCCCGAAAGTGAAGTGTTTTAATGCAAATTGCTGAATTTATGTGCATATAGAGAGCTCGGCGCTAGCATTTAATGACAGATGCCATTATCATTGCCGGGTTGTCATGCTGATATCGCGAGTCAGTACTGGCGACGACAAATGTGCTCTCGTGGTGAAATGGATATCACGTGGCCCTCCGGAGGCTAAGTTGCAGGTTCGATCCCTGCCGAGAGCGCCATTTGCTCTTCACTTTAATATCTTCTAAGCTCGATTTACTCTTTAATAAAACTCAAAAGTAAAATGACCTATCAACCCATAGACTGTGGCGACTACGATAAGTACGAATTATGGTGCATGCATAAATCATTATTGAGTATTACCTTAGTATCTGGTGAACAGGTAGAGGGAAGGGCTGAGACACTCAAAATAGTTAACTCCGATGGCGAGCACCTGATTTTGGTGACAAAAAAAGGCGAACATGCCGTCCGCCTTGATTTAATTAAAAAGGTTATCGCGTTATAGCCACTTCTTATTTTTAAAGTAAATGCCAATTCCAACGGTTAGCACCAGCAAGAAAATAATAAACAAGCTAAATGCATAAGGGCTTTCAGTGCCCGGAATTCCACCCACGTTTACACCGAGTAAGCCTGTTAAGAAGCCAAGTGGTAAAAACAGTGCAGCAACTACCGACATCACATACATGCGTTGGTTTAGTTGCTCCGACACTTGGCTGGTAATCGCTTGTTGAATAATTTGCGCACGTTCAATCGAGCTGTCTAGCTCCTCTAAATAACGGATCAACATATTGGTTGTTTCGTTTAAGCGTGCTTTATCGTCTTCATCTAGCCACTTATATTTGTTGTTTAACAAAGTAATAAGTGCTTCTTTTTGTGGTCTTAAATAACGTTTTAACGCGATTGTCTGACGACGAATTTGCGCTAGCGATTGATGATCAAAGCCTTTGTTTGGTTCATCTATTTCATCTTCAAAGCCATCAAGTGTGTCATCAAGGCTATCGATCACCGCTTGCATACGAGACGTTAGGTTTTGCGCTAATTGACACACTAATTCAGAGATTGAGCAAGGGCCATTACTACCATCGAACGATTCAACAACGTCTTGCACCGATAATAAACGGCGTTTACGCGTTGTAACAATAACATTCTCGTTGATGAATAAACGTAACGACACCATATCTTCTGGACTTTGCGCAGGGTTTAAATTTACACCACGTAAAAACAGCATGTTACCGTTGGTAACTTTAGTTAGGCGAGGGCGTGTTTCATCAGCAATAAGGGACTCAAGTTCGTAATCTGTTAATAAGTTACTTTGTTCAAGCCATTGCACTGCATCGGCCTGACTGTAGTCCATGTGAACCCAAAGTTTTCCGTGTGCAGGTTGCCAATTTTGCAGCTCAGTACTATTGTCAATAGCACGTGCGCCGCCTTGTTCGTCTAAGATTAAGACATGAAGTAACCCATTGATCATATTGAGCTCTCATTTTACAAATAGTGCGATATAGTCGAGTATATACATTAGTATAGTCAAGACTATATTAATGAAATCGATTTATCGAGGGGATAAATATATTTCGTTGGTGTTTCTAGCGCTGTAGCGTATAAGACACTTTTTTAAAGAGGGCACATGAATGACCGCAAAAATGATAGTTGGCTGGCGTGAGTGGCTGAGCTTGCCAGAACTGGGCATTGAGAAGATCAAAGCGAAAGTGGATACAGGTGCGCGTACATCTTGTATTCATGCGTTTGATATTGAGGAATTTTCAGAAAATGGCGAAAACTGGGTGAAATTTAGTACCCATCCTCTGCAAGAAGATGTAGAAACAACAGTGTTGTGTCGTGCAAAAATCGTTGAGCGTAAGTACGTGACCAGTTCGAGTGGTCAGCGTGAACTTCGTTACTTTATTGAAACAAAACTCGTTGCAGGAGACCAAAGCTGGCCTGTAAGAGTAACCTTAAGTAACCGTGCAACGATGAAGTTTAGAATGTTGCTAGGGCGCACAGCAATGGAAAATCGTATAGTCGTTGATCCGGCTTTATCACACTTATTATAAAAAGGACTTATGACACATTTTTAATGTGTATGAGTTAAACAGTTAAGGTTTTAACTATGAAACTTGGTATTTTATCTCGCAACCAAAATTTATATTCAACACGTCGCTTGATAGAGGCAGCAGAACAGCGTGGTCATGAAGTAAAAGTGATTGATGCACTACGTTGTTACATGAACATTAATTCAGAGCAACCAGAAATTCATTATCGTGGCGAAAATTTAAAAGATTTTGATGCTATCGTGCCACGTATTGGTTCATCAGTAACTTTCTATGGTTGTGCGGTATTACGTCAGTTTGAAATGATGGGCGTATTTCCTGTGAACGAGTCTGTTGCTATTACCCGTTCACGTGACAAATTACGTTCACTACAGCTACTCTCGCGAAAAGGTGTGGGTATGCCAGTAACAGGCTTTGCGAGCAAACCTGATGACGTAAAAGACTTATTAAGCATGGTAGGTGGCACACCTGTAGTAATTAAACTACTTGAAGGTACGCAAGGTATCGGTGTGGTATTAGCTGAAACACGCAAAGCAGCAGAAAGTGTAATTGAAGCATTCATGGGCTTGAAAGCCAATATCATGGTGCAAGAGTACATCAAAGAAGCTGGCGGTGCTGATATTCGCTGTTTCGTACTAGGTGATAAAGTTATTGCAGCTATGAAGCGTCAAGCTCAAGAAGGTGAGTTCCGCTCGAACTTACACCGTGGTGGTAGTGCGACACTTGTGCGTATTACGCCTGAAGAAAGAAGAACTGCGGTTGCAGCTGCTAAAGCGATGGGCTTGAACGTAGCAGGTGTCGATTTACTTCGTTCTGCACGTGGTCCATTAGTGATGGAAGTAAATTCATCACCAGGCCTTGAAGGCATTGAAGTAGCAACAGGCAAGGACATTGCTGGCATGATCATCAATTTTATTGAGAAAACAGCCGCTACAAAAAGAACTGCAACTCGTGGTAAAGGCTAGGCCTTTTGGTATAAGCGCTCTATTAAAAGGAACAGTGCGTGGCTAAGGTTAAGAAAAATACACCGTTTTCAATTTTAGGTGATACGGTGGGGGTTGGCGAACGTAAAACATTTTCTATTGAAGCTGCTAAGCTTTATACCCATTCGCCGTTAAATATTCCGATTGAAGTCGTCAATGGTGTGCAGCAAGGACCGGTATTAATGGTATGTGCGGCCATTCATGGTGACGAGCTCAATGGTGTTGAGGTTGTTAGGCAATTACTGGCTAAGATTGAGCCTGAGCAACTGCGAGGGACAATTATTGCAGTACCGATTGTGAATGTATTTGGATTCATTCACAAATCACGCTATTTACCTGATCGCCGAGATATGAACCGTAGCTTTCCGGGCTCAACCCGCGGTTCATTAGCTGGGCGCATGGCTAATGCATTTTTCTCGCAAGTAGCTATGCATTGTACGCATATTATTGACTTACATACGGGCGCGATACACCGGACAAACTTGCCGCAAATTCGTGCTAATTTAAGTGATCCTGCAACAGCAGCTATGGCGAAAGCCTTTGGTACTCCAGCGGTGATTGATGCGTCACTTCGTAATGGTTCATTACGTAGTGAGGCGGCAAATTTAGGTATTCCAGTAATTACTTATGAAGCGGGTGAAGCGCTTCGCTTTGACCCTATTGCCATTGCTGCAGGTGTGCAAGGTGTTGATTATGTAATGCGCCATTTAAAAATGGTACGAGGTAAGCGAGCTAAGAAGCTACCAGAGCCGGTTATTGCAAGCTCAACAAGCTGGGTGCGCGCCGAAGTTGACGGTATTGTGCGTGCACAAGTATCACTTGGTGAGCGAGTAATGAAAGGGCAAGTGTTAGCTTATATCAGCAGCCCACTTGGTGATGCTGAGCTTGAGCTACTCGCTCCGCGCAGTGGTATTGTGATTGGTCAACAAACCATGCCGCTTGTGAACGAAGGGGATGCTGTATTCCATCTTGCTTACTTTGCTCATGCAAATAGTATTGTAGAGCAACAACTTGAAAACTTTATTGATGAAATAAGCGATATTGAAGACGAGTTGAAAACGGCAGATTTGAATAATTAGCCGTTAAAGTATTTTATAAAAAAAGCCGCAATTGCGGCTTTTATTTTTTTGGCCCTAAAATGCGCTTTATGGTTGGCGCTTTAGTCGCTGTAGGTGGGGTCTTTAACACCATTACAGGGCGGGTAACAAAGATGTTGTTTGGGTAAATGACTTTGTGGCCATCAACATGCTCAAGCACCACGTTCATTAACCCCATTTCGATAATACGCCCTTCTAAGAAGTTTGCACCGTCAATTACTCTCACCCAAAAACCAACCCGACAATCGTTTTGAATAAACATCAGCAAGAAGGCTGTTAGGTTGCTTAGTAACGACCAAGCAGCAAAAAGGGCTACACCCAACATGGCAAAAATGGATGAGCCTAGTACTAACAAGCCGCGCAGTTCTATACCCCAAAAAACTAATACTAAGCATAGCATTACGATCGCCAAAATAATGTTAAGGAGTAGCTCTGCACGGTACTCTCGGTGCGGATCAGCTTTACCTTTAATGGCTTTTAAAAGCAGTTTTTTGGTGGTTTTACGTAGTAGCGGATAGAGCAAAACCGCGATGATTGTCACGATTAAATGATATTGCTCATTAAAAAATTCGACGAAGTCCAAAGGGGTTCCCAAGCTAATAATTTACGTCCGATTTTAGCGCGTTAGTTGCTGAATAACACTAGCTTAAAAGGTATTTTTAACAGTCACAAGCCATTGTACTGAATCTATCTCATCATCGTGATTATTTATCGGTGCGGCAACATCTAGGTGGATTACTGTTCCTGCATTGGCACGACTAGGGGCTAAACGAAGACCCACACCGACATTTTGTAGTACATTGCCATTTTCACCATTGTTTTTGTCGTTATACCAAGCTCTGCCAATATCATAAAATGCCGCGCCACCGACTTTAAATAACTGCAATAAATCGTATTCCCAATAATAGCGTTTTTCTAAAGTCACTAAAAAGCTACGATCGCCTACTTGGTAATCGAGCGGGTAGCCTCTGAGGCCGTTTTCTCCACCTAGAGTAAGTTGTTTGTCGGCGGTCAGGTTTTTTGCGTACTGCAGGCGTGCTTTAGCATACCAGCTTTGCCTAAGAGTCGTATTAAGGTAATACTGAACTTGCGTGCTTGTAAAAAGATTTTCAACATCATCAAGGGCTTCGTTCCAATAGCCGTCTATGTCGGCTTTAAAGCGCCAAAGTTGATTATCTCCGCTGTAGTGCGCTTTTGATAATGATAGTGAGTAAATGGCACGACTTGAATCATCGCTAAAGTCTTTGCTTGAATAACCAAGAAGAGCTTGGATATTCCATCCAAGATTGAGGTCTTCGGTACGATAAATGCTGTCGAAGTTTCTTACTTTGATGTAATGATCTTCAAACCATTGCGCACTCACATAGGGGTAACTAAGGCTACGATCATCTGCAATAGGGTAGCGCGTTTGTGAAATGGCTTTAAAGGTCTCTTCGCGGTTTTCAATGCCGAGTTTTATGCGCTGGGTCCAATTATTGGCAAGTTGTGATGAGTGACCAAAGTAAGCGCGGCTTAATACAGTTTTTTGTTCAAACTCACTGACCACATCTCCCCGATAATAAAGTGATTCGCGGCGCTCATCAGAGTAGCTTGTTGCGCCATAACTATAAGGTGTATCGATAGAAAAAAACGGGTAACTTACATCGATGTAATGACGCTTACCATCGTCGTTATCGGAATATTCTAGCCGCCCACGATAGCGGCTTGAAAAGATATTAGGATCATCATAAACAAATAGGTAACCGGTGCGGTCAGCATCATGCGTACGCGAGAACGACACGCGTTTACCCCAACCTAAAAAGTTTGACTCGCGAAATCCAAGGCTTGACTCATTTTCGCCACCGCTGCGGCTGAAACTTATTTCTGGCAGTAAGGTCCATAAATCACGGGTGACAACATTAACGTGTACATTTCCGTCACAGTCAAGTTTGGCGTTAATACGGGCGTCATACAAATAACCTTGTTTACGCAGCAGTCGCTCAGACTCTAGTAATTTACGTGGATTGTAAACATCACCTTCTTTGAACAGTAAAACGCTATGTATTACATCCGGCTCAGTGGTCATGTGAGCACGATTAGCAAAGCGAAATAAAAAGTTATTTTCTTCTTCAAGCTCGGTATTAAATACATTGAGCTGCTCAAGTTTTATAGAAGTTATTTTGCTGCCTTCAGCAGCCTGCGGAAGTGGGTTATCGGTATCAAGTTGGCGGCGCAAATTGTTATCTTGGGATTTTAGTGTGCGCTGATTTTGACAATAGTTGCTATCGTCTATGTCTTGCTGTTCTGCATACACGTTCGTTACCAAGCTCACTGGCAACAAAATTAGTAGAGCAACGAAGTGCGACTGCTTAAAACCCATTTACACCCTTAGTTGATTGTTTCCTATACAGTCACTACATACTAAGCGTGGAAAAAAGTCTAGCTTATTATTGTAACTGTGTGACTAAATGCTGATAAAGCTCGCCTAATATCTCTGTAGCTTCTACGCCCTCAGCATTTATCCAAATACTTTCACTGTAATGTTCAAAGTTTAGATTAAAACTATGATCTGTAAAGTGAAATCTTAACTGATGTCGATCGGCTCCAGCATCAAAGTCGGCAATTTTTATTGCGGGTGTATGTAAAAACAAGGTAGCCCATAATTCAAAATCTTCGTCATGAGGAGGCTCGCTTGCTTGCACAATGATGACTGCATGTTCTGCATCAAAAGTAAGTTCAGTCATGGTAGTCCTAGTTTGCGGCTAAGTAGTCGCGGATAGTATTTAAAAATGGTGCGCCGTATTTATTTAGTTTAGTAAAACCAACACCCGACACTTTTAAGAACTCGCTATCATTAGTTGGCATAAGTTGCGCCATCTCAGCAAGCGTTTTATCGTTGAATACTACATAAGGTGGCACATCATCCGCATCAGCCAGTTCTTTACGTAAGGCACGTAATTTAGCAAACAGTTTTTTGTCGTAATTAAACTGGGCGAGTTTATCTTGGTATACGTGCTTGGCTTGTAAGCGAGGCTCGGCAAGTTGTAATGCATATTCACTTTTAAGCACTGCACGGGCGGCTTCGGTTAAACGTAACGATGAGCCTTGCGTGATGTCTTGGCTTAATAACCCTTGGTGAATAAGTTGCCTTAAAATACTTAGCCAAAATTCCACGCTGTGATCTTTACCAATACCATAAGTACTTAGCTGGTGGTGATTATTATCACGAATGCGGCTAGTATTTGCACCACGTAGTAGTTCAACAATATAGCCAATACCAAATCGTTGCTCGGCACGATACACACAAGATAGCGCTTGCTGCGCAACGAGTGTGCCATCAAAGCTGGTTGGTGGGTTTAAGCAAATATCACAGTTGCCACAGGTTTCGCGCTTATATTCACTAAAATAATTGAGTAAGATTTGTCTGCGGCATGTTTGTGCTTCGGCAAAGCTGGCCATCGCATTAAAGCGCTGTTCTTCAACGCGGCGTCGTTGCTCGTCTTCAATATCTTCAAAAAAGCGCCGCACGCGGCCTATGTCAGCTGGATCAAAATACATAATCGCTTCTGCTGCAAGGCCATCACGACCAGCTCGGCCTGTTTCTTGGTAATAGGCCTCAATGCTTTTTGGAATATCGTAATGCACCACAAAGCGCACGTTTGGTTTGTTGATACCCATACCAAATGCAACCGTTGCAACCACAATTTGAATATCGTCTCGGGCAAAGCCTGATTGCACAAATTGGCGTTGCTCGTTACTCATGCCTGCATGATAGGCTGCGGCATTAAAACCTGCATCAGCAAGTTTTTCAGCAACATCGTCAACCCGTTTACGGCTGGTGCAGTAAATAATGCCGCTTTGATTCTGCTGCTCTTTTAAATAGCGAAGCAGTTGCACCATAGGTTTGAATTTTTCTTCAATGGTGTATCGAATATTAGGTCTATCAAAGCTGCCTGTGTGCACATACGGCTGGTTAAGCTGGAGCTGTTCGATTATATCGTAACGAGTTGCCTTATCTGCTGTCGCTGTAAGTGCCATCATAGGTACATGCATAAAGCGATGTTTTAACTCGTTGAGTCGACAATAATGTGGCCTAAAGTCATGACCCCAATGAGACACACAGTGTGCTTCATCGATGGCAAAAAGTGCTAAATTCAGATGACTTAAACGTTCTAAAAATTCATGTTGCAACACTTTTTCTGGCGCCACATACAACAGCTTAATTTGCCCGTAGTGCAATTGCTGATACACCGCTTGCTGCTCTTCAAAGGGAAGGCTGTTATTAATGTATGCAGCCTGTACGCCAAGCGCTCTTAGTTGGGCAACTTGGTCTTGCATCAGAGAAATAAGCGGCGAGATGACCACAGTCACACCATCGAGGATTAATGCCGGGACTTGATAGCATAAGGATTTGCCTCCACCTGTTGGCAGAAGTACAAGCGAGTCTTGTCCGTCTAGCGCTGCGGCTATAATCGCTTCTTGGCCATCACGAAAATCTTTGTAACCAAACACTTGTTTGAGTACGGCGTGTGGTGATCGAACGGGTGTGTTGGACATTGCGGTATTGGTATTCATCGCCGAGCATTTTAGTGGTTTTTTAAGGCGATGTCTTTAGCAATATACCAAATGACCTCAAGATGCAGAATTCAGCGTTTCACAGGTGCTTAATATCAAGGCGTTACTTTGCAACAATGGCAGTCCCTTTTTAGAGGTAAATACATGGGTTTATTTAACGCGTTTTGGTTGCGTCACTGCAGAGGGGGCGTAAAATAATGTTTTTAACCTACAAAGCCAAGCTTATGCCTACCAATATTGAACAGCGAAAAGGGGTTATTTTCGCATGTTTAGCTTTTTTTATGTGGGGTCTTGCACCCATTTACTTTAAGTTTTTGCAGCAAATATCTGCATTTGAAATCTTGATGCACCGCGTTATTTGGTCGGTGTTATTTTTACTTCTTATTATCGCAGCTCGTCATCAATGGCAGCGTATTCGTATTGTGCTTGGGCAACCTAAATTACTACTGATGTTGGTGATAACAGCCAGTTTACTGGGCTTTAACTGGGGCTTATTTATTTGGGCTGTGAACAATAATCATATGCTTGATGCAAGTTTAGGATATTACATCAATCCATTGCTCAATGTGTTACTTGGTATGTTGTTTTTAGGTGAGCGACTGCGTAAATGGCAAGGCGTTGCGGTAGGTTTAGCACTTTGTGGTGTGTTACTTCAACTTGTGAGCTTTGGTTCATTCCCCGTGGTTGCTTTCTCACTAGCCGGTTCGTTTGCCATTTATGGATTATTACGCAAAAAGCTGCCAATTGAATCATTACCAGGTTTATTGCTAGAAGCGCTTATTTTATTGCCTGTGGCGCTTATTTACTGGTGGTTGATGGCGCCTTCAGCAAGCTCTGATTTAACAGCGAATGATTGGCACATTAACCTGTTACTCATCAGTGCCGGAGTGGTAACAACCTTGCCGCTGTTATGTTTTACAGGTGCCGCAAAGCGCCTGCAGTACAGCACGCTGGGCTTTTTCCAATACATAGGTCCAAGTTTAATGTTTATACTTGCAGTGGCTTTTTACGGTGAAGTATTTGATGCTGAGCGTGTAGTGACCTTTGCGTGCATTTGGAGTGCGCTGGCACTATTTAGTTGGGACTCGTATCGACAAAGCCGTAAACAACGAAAGGCGCAATTAGAAGCGGTGACAAAGCCTGTTTAGGCTTTAGCCAACTAACTTATTGCGTCCAGACTCTTTTGCTTGATAAAGCTTTAAATCAGCCTGTTTAATCAGTTCATCTAGACTGTAAATAGGCTGATGATGAAAGCCTATGGATAAAGTGAAATGAATTTGTTCTTTACTAAACTCTGGGCTGTGCTTTTCAATAAAAGCGCGAAATTTTTCTAGGCGTTGTAATGCTTCTTCTGGATCTTGATCTGCAAAATACACGGCAAACTCTTCACCACCAAAGCGGCCTACTAAATTATCTGCAAAATATTGGGTCATGTGATGTGATAACGCTTTGAGCACTTCATCACCTGCATCATGGCCATAATTATCATTAATAGATTTAAAATGATCAATGTCGATCATGCCAAGGGATACCGCCGAGCCAGCTTGTTTAGCGGCTTTTAAATGTCTATTTGCTTCACCGAAAAAGTAACGTCGGTTTGGTAGTTTAGTTAGGTAATCGGTATTTGCTTGTAAACGAATCGTTTTGATGTTTTCAAGCATGTCGACGTTTTGGCTTAGTCGACAGTAGAATTCTTCATTATTAAATGGCTTTCGTAGGTAATCGTCTGCGCCTGATTTTAAAAAATGCGTTGATAGATGCAAAGTATCATAAGCAGAAATACCGATAATTGCTTTTTCATCGTTGGAATATAAACGGCGTATTTCAACACAGAGCTCAGCACCGCTCATGTTCGGCATTTCGTTATCAGTTATTATCACTGAAATTGTTGGGTTTTCAGCTAATACTCTGAGAGCATCGACGCCATCAACGGCTTCAATTGTCTGGTATTTGTGGCGAGCTAATAAATGACAAATTAGCTGACGAGTTGCTTTTGAATCATCGACCACTAACACCAGTATTTGCTCATTGCGAGGTAAACGCGCCAGTTGTTTTTCTAGGTATTGATAAGCTTGTTTATTTTCTTTGGTAATGTAATCAATGATTGGGTGCTTTTCGACGATATTACGCGTGGTTTCATCAAGGTTACCGGTCATAACAATAGTCGGTATATCGGCAGCGATGGTGCAGGGGACGGCTTCACCTAAAGGTGCGTCTGGGAGAATAAAATCAACCACAGCACAAAAATAATTGTGCTTACTTATAAGCTTTTTTGCTTCGGCTAGATTACCTGCAATGTCAGCTTCATAGCCAACTTTTTGCGCGATATGTTTTTGCACTCGCGCAATGGTTGGCGTATCTTCAACTATTAGTATTCTTCGAGTCACAGCTTGCCTTGTAATAACTTATTGGCGAAACAAAAGTTATTACAAGTTTTAACCCTAAAAGGGTAAAAAAGCAAATCGTTATAAGCTATCTGACTCAGAATAATACTCAACACTTTGCGGTGTAGGACTGGCAATACGTGAACGACCAAACAAAGTGTGAAACTTCGTTTTACAGGTTGTTTGTTTTAGGTATTTCATCCAAGCGCGTTCAACTGGGTTTGTTGCTTCAAGGTTACCGGTAACAACTTGCACAAATTGAGTTTGAAATTCATTTTGTGGTTCTAGGGTTTTGTTGTATAAACCCTTTAATACAACACCATGCTGTTCGAGAATGTCGGCTTCTAGCAAAGTGAAGTGACCACTACGACCAAAACCGCGTGGGAAGTTTTGATCATCATAAAATTGACGTTGGCTTGCAAATGCCTGACGAAGTGATGAAATGTCATTGCTCATGGCTTTATCCTCATGCCCTAATTTCTTGCAGGAGTATGGATCAAGTTGTCGATTTTATTAAACAAGTTATTTTTATCGTAAGGGTAAAAAATGGATATCGATTTATTGAAGACTTTTGTCGAAGTGGTTCGTACTCGCCATTTCGGCAAAGCAGCTGAAAATTTATATATTACGCAGTCTGCAGTGAGTTTTCGGATCAGGCAGTTAGAGCAAGGTTTAGGCGTTAACTTATTTATTCGTCAACGTAACAATATTCAGTTAACAGCACCGGGTGAGCGATTACTGCCACATGCGCAAATGATCATTACCGGCATGCAACGTGCAAAAGTTGATGTGGCGCTTGCTGATAATATGCATAAGCAAATTAGTTTAGCAGGTACACCTAATATTTGGGATGCTTTTTTACAGTTTGGGATCACAAATATTGTTTCTGCCATGCCGGGTGTATCGTTAGTCGCTGAAGTAAAAGCACAACAAGAAAGCACTCGCTTACTATTAGAGCGTACATTAGATTTAGCGGTACTGTTTGATCCTCCTAAAGTGGATGAGCTAGTTGTTGAACGAATTTGTGAGCTGCCAATCATTCCTGTGAGTGCTTTTGAAACAGCTAACAGCGAAAACTTTTTCGACAATCAATATGTTTATGTTGATTGGGGTACTACCTTTTCTTTGTGGCATGCTCGTGAGTTTAACGGCCACGCGCCTCCTTACTTTAGAACCAGCACAGGGCGTATTGCTCTTGATTTAATTTTGAAGTGCGGTGGTAGTGCGTTTATTCCTAAGTTATTAGTAGAAGAGCAGTTAAAAGCGGGTGATTTATACCATGTTGAAGATGTTGCTCATACCTCGCGAGATGTGTTTGTTGCTTACCACAGAGATAATGAACAAACACCTCTTTTAGAAAAGTTGGTAACCTTACTAACTGAGCTGCAAATAAAAACTTAAAATTTATTTAAATTAGCTTTTATAAAAACTTAACCGTGAAACAGTAAGTTACGTTTTTATTTCAGAAATAATTATATTTCGTGAAGCTAAATTGACGATTTTATTTCAATTGTCATCTTTCTGTCATTTTTCGCTGTCACACTGCGCGCATTGAAACACAACATGTGTTTTTTGTTGCGATTATTGAGGAAACGACATGAAATTTGCAAAGTCTAGCTTATTCCTAGCTTTATTTGGTGGCTTATCTTTTTCTGCATTAGCTGATGTAGATGTATATGGTAAAGCAAACGTGACTGTTCAATCATCAGATGATGGCGAAGGGTCTTTCACAGAAATTAAAAGCAATAACTCACGTTTTGGCTTAAAAGGCTCAGAGAAAATCTCTGAAGGCTTAGAAGCGGTTTATAAATTTGAGTTTGGTGTTGACGTATCTGACGCTGATTCAAAAGGCGACAATGATGACAACATCACTGCACGTAACCAATATGTAG
This sequence comes from Pseudoalteromonas sp. APAL1, assembly GCF_021532475.1. Lineage (NCBI taxonomy): Bacteria > Pseudomonadati > Pseudomonadota > Gammaproteobacteria > Alteromonadales > Pseudoalteromonadaceae > Pseudoalteromonas > Pseudoalteromonas sp. APAL1. The sequence continues at coordinate 44,902 of NZ_JAKGAW010000011.1, forward strand.
GTCTTAAAGGCAGCTTTGGTCAGGTTGTTATCGGTCGTAACGATACAGCTATGAAGCAATCTCAAGGTAAAATTGATTTATTCAATGACCTTGAAGCAGATATCAAAAATGGTTTCAAAGGCGAAAACCGTTTAGGTGACACAATTTCTTATGCTTCTAAAGATTTCAGTGGCTTCAAAGTATTAGCAACGTATGTGGCAGAAGATGATGTAGATGCTGATAACGGTTACTCAGTAGCGCTAACTTACGGCGATGCAAAACTTAAAGAAAGCAAACTTTATGCATCAATTGCAGCTGACAGCGAAGTAAAAGGTTACGACATTGTTCGTGCAACAGTGCAAGGTAAAGTTGGTGACTTCAAACTAGGTGCTATGTACCAAACACAAGAGAAAGTGGATGGTAGTGCAGAAGCTGATGGTTACTTAGTAAATGCTGCTTACCAAATGAATAGCAACACTTTCAAAGTACAATACCAAGTAATTGACTTTGATGAAGGCGACAAGAAAACAGCTATTTCTGCAGGTGTTGATCACAAGCTTAGCAAAAACACGAAAGTATTTGGTTTCTACTCAACGTTTGATACAGATAATCAAGTTGACCAAGATTACTTAGGTGTTGGTATTGAATACAAGTTCTAATCCAACCCTTGGCTAACTCCCTAACTTGTCAGCCCAGCTTATTAGCTGGGCTTTTTTATTGTTTAGTAGGAAATTTTTAACGCAGTTAGCGACAGGTTTAATCCCTCAAAATGATTAAGTATTATTGCGGATTGGTATTAGACTTGCGATTAAGCTTGTGCGTAGTCGGATTTGCCAGCAAGCCAGCGTTGAATCAATTTATCGGTAAGTTCTGGATAGTCTTTCAAAATTTTGAAGGCAATGGGTCTTACATGGTCGAGTGTTTGTTTATCGCGGTTTAGGTCAGCAATTTTAAATTCAGCTAGGCCTGTTTGTTTGGTTCCAAGTACTTCGCCTGGGCCACGAATTTCAAGATCTCGTTCAGCAATCACAAAACCATCATTACTTTCACGAAGTACCCCTAAGCGTTTTTGCGCTGTGGCTGACAATGGTGCATGATAAAGTAAAACACAGTGTGATGCAGTTGCCCCGCGACCAACACGACCACGCAGCTGGTGGAGTTGTGCAAGCCCCAGCCGTTCAGGGTTTTCAATAATAATAAGGCTAGCATTAGGCACATCAACACCCACTTCAATCACCGTTGTGGCAACGAGTACATGAATATTACCTGCTTTAAACTCGCTCATAATGGCTTGTTTTTCAGTGGCTTTCATTCGGCCATGTACTAAGCCGACGTTTAGTTCGGGTAGTGCTGCTTTTAATTGCTCTGCGCTATCTTCTGCGGCTTGGCATTGTAGCACTTCAGATTCATCAATCAGGGTGCAAACCCAATACACTTGCCGGCCTTGATCTGTACATGCGGTTTTAACGCGTTGAATGATTTCGTCTCGACGGGCATCAGGAATAGCCACCGTTGTAATGGGCGTTCTACCCGGTGGTAATTCATCAATTACTGAGGTTTCTAAGTCTGCGTAGGCTGTCATGGCTAAAGTACGCGGAATAGGCGTTGCAGTCATCACTAATTGGTGTGGGTAACAGTCACCAAAACGGCCTTTTTCACGCAGTGATAAGCGCTGATGAACACCAAAGCGGTGTTGTTCATCGATGATGATTAGCACCAGATTATTAAACTCGACCTGCTCTTGGAATAACGCATGGGTGCCAACAATCATTTGTGCTTCCCCTGAGGCTATTTTTTCAAGAGTGGTTGCGCGCTCTTTACCTTTGCTTTTACCACCTAACCAAGCGACTTCAATGCCTAATTGATTAAACCATTGGCTAAAGTTGATGCCATGCTGCTCGGATAAAATCTCAGTAGGTGCCATTAAAGCTACTTGGTAGCCTTCGCTTATAGCGGTGAGTGCACTAAGTGCTGCAACTAAGGTTTTACCTGAACCTACATCGCCCTGTACTAAGCGCATCATCGGAAACGGGTGTTGTAAGTCACCTTTGATTTCTGCCACGACACGACTTTGCGCGTTGGTTGGGCTGAAGGCTAAATTTGCTAAAAACTGTTGCTCAAGTTGGTTATGGGGCTTTAAAGGGACGGCTTTTACGGCTTGCCCTTTTTGGCGTAACTTTAAAAGGCTTAAATTTTGCGCAAGTAACTCTTCAAACACTAACCGTTGCTGGGCAGGGTGCATACCTTGTTCAAGGGCGGTTAAATCAACATCGTTTTGTGGGCGATGTAAGGTCATTAACGCATCGGCTAAGCTCATTCCGGTTGGTTGAAACTGTTCTGGCAGTAATTCTTCTACCGGGTATTTAGACAATAGCGCAAGCGCTTGATCGCTAAGCGCGCGAATAGATAATTGTTTTAGTCCTTCAGTAACAGGATAAACCGGCGTGAGCGTGGTATTTGTAGGTTGCTCTGAAGGGGTATCCGATAGGCTGTATTCAGGGTGTGTCATTTCAAAACCAACACGACCACGGCGTATTTCACCAAAGCAGCGAATGATCTTACCTGCACTTAAAGCATTTTTTTGAGCTGCGCTAAAGTTAAAAAATCGCAGCGTTAAACGGCCCGTGCCATCGTTAATTTGGCAAACCAGCATGCGTCTTTTACCAAAGGTGATTTGGCTGGTTTCAATGGTGGCTTCAACACTAACATGGCTATGCGGTTGTAGTTCGCAAATTGGGTGAATGCGGGTGCGGTCTTCATAGCGGTGAGGCAAATGAAACAGCATGTCTTGCACCGTATGAATATTTAGCTTAGCGAGGCGCTCGGCCATTTTTGGGCCGACGCCTTTTAATTCTGTGATTGGGTATAACGCTAAGCTAGGGTGACTCAAAGGTGACTCAAATTGTTAATTAGTAGACTATTTTTTCAGTTTACTTGCACTCGTTAGAGGCATCAAGCGATTGCGTATGTTTTAAGGTATGCCAAAACGCTTCATCAGCAATAATGTCGCCGTTTTCATCAAGCTCAGGATAAGGCAGTTCCTTTTCTCGGCATTGCTCAGCAATAATAGGGTGGCAGCCTTCAAATAAAATACGATGCTTAACTTTAGCATCAAGCATATTGCGGTCGTAGAGCCCGGCTACTTCTCTTTGGCGCTGTGCTTCAAATAGAATAAGTGCAGCAGCAACAGACACATTAAGAGACTGCACCATGCCTTGCATTGGAATAATGATGTGCTTATCGGCATGTTCAAGTGCCCGAGGTGAAATTCCATCTCGCTCTTGGCCAACAATAACAGCTGTCGGTTTGGTGTAATCAATGTCACGAAAATCAACGGCATCATCACTGAGATTAGTTGCTAAAATTTGTACCTCAGGATTATGGGCACGCATTGTGGCTACAGCCTCATCAATATTGCGGTGTAAATGAGTTTCAAGCCAATTCTTACTACCGCCTGAGGTATTGTTAGTTAACCACTTTTGGTTATCGGGCCACACTGCATGTACATGATGACACCCCGTGGCATCTGCTGTGCGGGCAATGGCTGATAAATTATGATGTTTATGTACTTCTTCTAAACAAACCGTTAGGTCCGTTTGGCGGCGATCTAACACGCGCTTTACACGCTCAAAGCGAGTTGTATCCATAGTTGTGTGCTCGTTGACAGATTCTAATTGGCGCTGATTATACCCTAGGGAACAACAGCACGGCTAATTGGGTTTTGAAGTGAGATCAGCGTTTCTGTTGATTGAATGGCTTCAATCGCTTGGATTTTATTGATCAGTACATCTTGTAAGTGATCAATTGAGCGAGCCATTACTTTGATAAAAATACTGTAATTTCCCGTGGTGTAATAGGCTTCAACCACTTCTTCTAGCTCTTTTAGGTGCAGCAAGGTTTGCGGATAATCACGGGCGTTATTGAGGTTAATACCAATAAAGCAACAGACATCATAACCAAGTTGTTTAGCATTAATACTTACTTGGGTGCCTGTAATAATACCTGCTTGTTTCATTTTTTCGACTCGTACATGAATAGTACCCGCGCTCACAGCAAAGCGTTTAGCAAGTTCTGCATACGCTGTTCGGGCATTTTCCATTAATGCGTTAAGGATGTTTTTATCGAGATTATCGATTTGATAATTTTCCATAGTATTTCTTGTTGCTAATTGTTGAATCAGTAATTTTTATAGCATTATTTTTATGAAAATTTCAATGTTAAGTTCTTTTTGTTGATGGTTATTGAAAAAAAACTTGGTTTAGTTGAAGATTGCTTTATCGGAGAAAGCCAGGCAGCGGGCTTTTCTCATAAAGCAAGTAACAATAACTGGGAATGAGGCCAATTATTATGAGTTCACACTATCTGCAGCAACAGCAGCAAATTAGTAAAGTAAAACAGTTCTTTTCAAGCCAATTAGAACAACAATTAGGGTTAGTTGAAGTACAAGCACCAATCTTGGCAAAGGTGGGCGATGGTATTCAAGATAATCTAAGTGGTACTGAAAATGCTGTCTCGGTCGCAGTAAAAACAATTCCTGGTAGTCAATTTGAAGTGGTTCATTCTTTAGCTAAGTGGAAGCGCAAAACCTTGGCTGATTACGGTTTTTCAGTAGGTGAGGGGCTCTATACGCATATGAAAGCACTTCGCCCTGATGAAGAGTCACTTAGCCCAATTCATTCAGTGTATGTTGATCAATGGGATTGGGAAAAAGTAATTTGCGAGAGCACGGAGCGTACTCTTGATAAGCTTAAAGAAACTGTGACATCACTTTATCAGGCGATTAAAGCAACCGAGCGCTTTGTAGCGAGTGAATTTGATTTAACGCCGTTTTTGCCTGAGCAAATCACCTTTATACATAGTGAGCAGTTGCGCCAGATGTATCCTGACTTTACTGCAAAACAACGTGAAAAAGCAGTGGCGCAAGAATACGGTGCGGTATTCTTAATTGGTATTGGCGGCACACTCGCCGATGGTAAAATTCATGACGTACGAGCACCGGATTATGACGATTGGTCAACGCAAACATGCAGCAAATTTGCAGGCTTAAATGGTGATATTTTAGTTTGGAATCCTGTGCTTGAAGATGCTTTTGAAATATCTTCAATGGGCATTCGCGTAAGCCCTGATGCTTTAGCTACTCAGTTAGCGATTACTGGCGATCAGGCTCGCTTAGAGTTTGATTGGCATAAACAGCTACTTGCGAAAAAGTTTCCGCAAACAATAGGTGGTGGTATTGGTCAATCTCGACTGGCTATGTTGCTGTTACAAAAGCAGCACATTGGACAAGTACAAGTAGGTGTTTGGCCTGAACAACTAAAACAGCAAGTGGAAGGAATTCTTTAAATTAAGATTAATGACCCTGGTAAAAAGAGGCTTTAAGCCTCTTTTTTATTAACTGGTTTTGAACTCTACCTCAACCTTGTTTTCTTCAAGCTTGACTTTACACGGTGGGTATTGGCGGTTAGTACGCAATACTTTATCGAAAATATGAATTTCTACACCAGAGTGCAGTGTTTTATTAACAATGAGCTTTGCGTCTTCAAGTAAGTCATGTAGGTGGTTCTCAAGCGTTGATAGTTTTTTTTCTAACATTTCAGCTTGCTCACAGTAATGCATTTGTGTCGCACCTATTTTAGCGAGTAATAGTTTTTTCTTCTCAACATCTTTTACTTGATCCGCTTTTTCTATTGCTTCTTGAAGAGTGTCGAGTTGTGAGTCTGTCTGCGCAAGATCCTTTAGGCATTGATCTGTTTGTGCGGTGACGTCGGCACCTGATGCTGCTAAGTTTATTAACATTTTTGCGCCAGATTCATTGCCAATTTCACCAGCAATAACCATTTGTGCATCTAAAATCTCACCGCCAAACAGTTTGCCCTGTGGGTTATCCTCTTGACCAACTTGTAACAGCTTAGTGGCCTTCATGACACAGTGGCTAGATTGACGTTCAATAAGGATATTATTCGCTTCTAAGTAGCAGTATTGGCCATGAGATAAGTGAATATCACCTTGGCAAATAATATTACAGGAAAGACTTTTATCTTCTAGCTGATGACCAATGACGCCTTGCTTTATTGTGATGTTGCCAGCGGCGGATAAGTTACCTGACTCAACGGTGCCCATTACGGTAATGTCGCCTTTGGCGTTAATACGCATGCCCGGTTCAACGTTGTGAGTAACAATGACGCTACCTTCAAAGTCTACGTGACCACTTTTTACGTTTACATCGGCGATAGTAAAAATATCATCTACGCGCATTCCGTTGGCGATCTCAACCGGCACACCTGCAATGACAGAAATAAGTTCTAGTGGGTTGTTTTTAGAGATTTCGGTGCCTTCACCTGCGACCAAAGTAAGGCTCTCTCCCGGTTTGGCGGGAAGTACATCGCCTGTCACTGTAAAGCCTTCTTTTCCTGGAGTCGCTGGAATTTGCTTAATCAACAGCACGCCGGGCTCAACGCTAGCTAATTTACCAAAATCACGCATGTCAACAGTGCCATCTTCGCGAAGTTTTGGTTTTTTTAGGCGATCTTTTAGTGTTTCGACTTGTGGCACAAACTTGGATGGCTGACCATCAATTGGAAGACGGCCTTTTGCTAAAACACCTTCTGTTTTGGTGCCTGCTGGTAATTCAAATTGCTGTTGTAATAACTTTTCTAAAAATGCCTGTTTGTAACCTCGTGCTACACCTGCTTTTATTAGCTCTTTTTTGGCGTCTTCTAAGCTCATAACTTTGCCGCCTTCAGCGACTGTTAATTCGCCTATCGCCTGCATTTTGTCATCACTTATTTTTACTTCTAGGGTTGCATCATGTTTAGAGGCAACAACGAGCGTACGCTCATTCGATTCACTTTTAAAAAAGTTATTAATAGAGTCGTGATCAACTCGGCACTCACTATAAGGTGATTTCTCAAGTGCTTCGATGATAAATGCAGCACTTGGTGGCGAATGTTCATGAACATCTAATAAAACGTTGCCATTGTGAGCGAGCTTAAACACGTGGAGATCCTTTTATACAACAATAGTGAAAGGGTTACTTAGTAAACCCAAACCATCTCAAAAAATTAGCTTCTAATTGGTATTCAAGCGCTTCAAATAAGGTTTTGATTCACATAATGGTAAAAATCAATAACGCAATATAAATCGCTTTTTAAACCAATCGTTTGAACATTTCTTTGAGCCTAATGTTTATCGGTGGTACTTCTTCAAATAAATTGCCAACAAAGGCAAAGTAATACGTTGATATTAAGCCTATTTAAAATGCAAACTATGACATTTTGAGGTGATCTGAATACCTTTACTATACAGATTGCTAGAGAATCGTTGGTGAGTCAAGAATTTCGGATGAGGTAAAATAGAAATTTGTCAATAAAAGTGCCAGCAACAAATAGCTGCTGGCATAGCTGATTAGTTTGTTGAAGGCAGCTCCATGATACCGTCAATCTCAATTTGCACACCTTTTGGTAAAGCGCTAATACCAATTGCAGCGCGTGCAGGGTAAGGCTGCTTGAAGTATTGACTCATAACTTCGTTAACAATCGCAAAGTTTGATAAGTCAGTTAAGAAGATATTTACTTTCACCATATCTTGAATTTGACCGCCAGCAGCTTGGCAAACAGCAGATAAATTTTTGAATACTTGGTGCGTTTGTTCAGTAAAGTCTTCTGAGATCACTTCCATTGTTTCTGGCACTAATGGAATTTGACCTGATAAATAAACAGCCGTGCCTACTTTAACTGCTTGGCTGTAAGTACCGATTGCTGCAGGCGCATTATCAGTAGAAATAAATGATTTGTTCATAATTATCCTTGTTACTTTTTACGATAGACTCTTTGTACATCAGGCATCACGCGAATGCGGCGCATAATGTTGGCAACGTGAACACGGTTTTTAACCGTGATACCTAGGTCTATCATGTATAAATTGCTTTCTTTTTCATCGGTGGCTATCTCAACTATGTTAGCTTGGGTTGAGGCTACAACATTGGTTAATTTAGCCAGCGCACCCTGATGATTGATGATCTCAATACGCAGAGCGGCTATATATTCTTTTTCTGGGTTATCGTCCCATTTTACAACTAAGTATTTTGAGCGTTCTTTTTCCCAGCCTCGAATGTTCTTACATTCTTGGCGGTGGACAGTCAGACCCTTACCTTGGCTGATATGAGCTGTGATGGCATCACCTGGTACAGGGCGGCAGCACTTAGAATAGTTAACTAACATGCCTTCTGTGCCTATGATTGTTGCTTTGGCTTTTTTGGCGATGTCATTTATATCTTCAACATCGTCTTGCATCAAGCGTTTAGCAATTAATACGCTCATAAGATTACCTGAACCAATCTCTACGAGTAATTCAAGTAAAGTATTTAGATTATGTTCTTGTAATACTCGACGGATATTTTCATCTGGGATGTCATCTAATTTTGACTCACCAAGTGCAGAATCTAATAAACGGCGACCAAGCAACATCGCTTCTTCATGTTGTTGGCTTTTCAGATAGTTACGTATACCTAAACGTGCTTTACCTGTTACAACAAAGTTTAGCCACGTCGCATTTGGGTGCGCGCCAGAGCTGGTGATTACCTCAACAGTTTGCCCTGTATCGAGAGGTTTGCTCAAAGGGTGAGGCTTACGGTTTACTCTTGCACCCACACAGGTATTACCTACGTCTGTATGTACTGCATATGCAAAGTCAACAGCGGTTGCTCCCATTGGGAGCTCAACGATACGGCCATCTGGCGTGAAAACATAAATTTCCTCTGGGAAGAGTTCAGTTTTAACGTTTTCTACAAATTCAAATGATGAACCAGCACTTTGTTGCAGTTCAAGTAAGCTTTGCATCCATTGGCGAGCGCGTTGTTGCGCAGTATGTCCTGCGTTATCACCGGCTTTTTTATACATCCAATGTGCAGCTACCCCTTTGTCTGCCATATGATCCATATCGTGAGTGCGAATTTGAATCTCAACAGGAATACCATGCGGGCCAACCAAAGAGGTATGTAAAGATTGGTAACCGTTGGTTTTAGGAACCGCTATATAATCTTTAAAGCGGGTTTCAATTGGCTTATAAAGGTTATGTGCCACACCTAGTACGCGGTAACAGGTATCCATGTTATCGACATTGATCCGAAACGCGTAAATATCCATCACTTCGTTAAATGACAGCTCTTTATTTAGCATCTTCTTGTAAATGCTATATAGATGCTTTTCTCGGCCAGAAATGGTGGCGTCGATACCTGATTCTTCTAAGCGTGCTTCTATTTCTGTTTTAATATTGCTAATGACTTCTTTTCGGTTTCCACGGGCTTTGATAACCTCTGATTTCAAAGCGCGATGACGCATTGGGTATAACGCTTGAAAACCTAAATCTTCCAATTCGTTTTTAATATCATGGATACCTAAGCGATTGGCTATCGGGGCATAAATTTCGAGAGTTTCACGGGCAATACGACGGCGTTTGTCTGGGCGAAGTGCGCCTAAGGTGCGCATGTTGTGAGTTCGGTCAGCAAGTTTAATTAAGATCACGCGAATATCTTGGGTCATCGCCATGATCATTTTTCGATAATTTTCAGCCTGAAATTCTTTTTTATCTTTAAAGCTGAGTTTATCTAGCTTACTCACTCCTTCAACAAGCTCAGCAACGGTCTCGCCAAAAATTTCTGCTAAGTCTTGCTGGCTAAAATCGGTATCTTCAATCACATCATGCATCAAAGCTGCCATGAGTGTTTCATGGTCTAAGTGCATGCCGGCAAGTATTTGTGTAACTTCAACTGGATGAGTGATGTAAGGCTCGCCGCTTGAGCGAGTTTGGCCTTCGTGAGCTTCACGGGCGACCACGTATGCTTTTTGAACCAGCTCTATTTCAGCAGGTGGCAAATATTCGGTTATTTTCTTTTTTAGGCCTTCGAATAGATACAAAGTCACACTCCAATGCGCAAATGAAGTAAATCGGTAACGGTATGAATAGAATATACGATGAAAAGAAGGGCTTGCCAACGGCTAGTGTTGAAATACTAGCCGTTAAGCTAAATCAAAGCAGGGCGCTTGATTATTGGTTGCCACCAACGATAGCAGCAACAGCAGCCATTTCTGCTGCTTCTTGATGTTGTTGCTCTTCACGGTCGATCAGGTCCATAGACGAGCTATTTACTAACCCTTTCTCAATTTCACGTAGAGCAATTACAGTAGGTTTATCATTTTCAGCATCAACGAGTGGATCTTTACCACCAACCGCGATTTGGCGGGCACGACGAGCCGCAACTAAAATTAAGTCAAAACGATTACCAATTGCATCTACTGCATCTTCAACAGTTACGCGAGCCATCTTAGCACTCCAAATAAATTCTTAAGCAAAGGCGTAGTTTACTGTACCAAGTTAAATTCGCCAATAGCTTGTGGTTAATTTTTATCTTATTCTTAAAAAAGTATTATTTAAGTAAGTTCTCTAATAGCGCCTGATGGCGCACAGTTTGGCTTTTTAACGATAAACGTTTAGCCATCACGATCGTTTCGATTTCTGAAAGTGCAGTTTCAAAGTCATCGTTTACAACAACGTAATCATATTCATTGTAGTGGGAAGTTTCAGATTGTGCTTTTGCCATCCGTCCGGCTATTACTTCTTGTGAATCTTGACCACGATTATTTAAACGTGATTCAAGTTCTTCTTTTGACGGCGGAAGAATAAAGATAGTCTCAACATCATCAACTAATTTACGAATTTGCTGAGCACCTTGCCAGTCAATATCTAAAAATACGTCGATTCCAGCGTCTAACTGACTCTCGATTGCTTGTTTAGAAGTACCGTAGTAATTATCAAAAACTTGCGCCCATTCAAAAAAGTCATTTTTCTCGATCAATGCTTTAAACGCTTCAACTGAAACAAAATGATAATGAACACCGTTTTCTTCACCTGGTCGAGGTGAACGAGTCGTGTGTGATACTGACACTTTCATATCGTTGTGTTTTTTGAGTAAAGCACTTATAAGGCTTGATTTTCCAGCACCAGAAGGAGCCGATAAGATAAATAAATTTCCGCGAGTTTGCGCCATGATCTGTCTCTAATAAAAAATAAATAGGCTTGGACTATTGCTAACCCAAGCCTTTAATTTATCCATTGTACTTTATTTCGCTAAATGCGCTCAAGTTCACACAAGCGAACCTTTGACATTAAGGAATAAGCTGTATAGATAATCTAAACAGTCTTTTGCAAATTAGATTTTTGCGAAAGCGTCTTGTAGTGGTGGTACTACTTGCTTCTTACGGCTTAATACACCATCTAACCAAACGCGACCGTCTTCTGATTTAACATCATAAGCAGCTTCGATTACAGCTACGTCATCAGACGCAATTAGCATTTCTGAGCCTTCTTTCATGATATCAGTTAACAGGAGTAATACTGAGTGGCGGCCGCCTTCTTCTTTAAGCTTTGCGATGTCTGCTTCAAGATCTGCTTTGATTTCATCAAATACAGCAAGGTCGATAACTTCTAGCTGGCCAATACCTACTAGCTTACCGTTCATATTGAAGTCTTTGAAATCACGCATTACTAAATCGCGTGCTGGCGTGCCTTCAACTGCTGATTTAACCTTGAACATTTCCATGCCAAGTTCTTTGAAATCTTCAATACCAGCGATTTCAGCAAGTGCTTCAACACACTTGATATCAGCCGTTGTGCAAGTTGGTGATTTAAAGATCACAGTGTCGCTTAGGATAGCGCATAACATGATGCCTGCGATATCTTTTGGAATTTCTACATTGTAGAAGTCATACATCATTTTGATGATGGTGTTTGAACAACCAACTGGGCGGATCCAACATTCAAGTGGTGTTGACGATGTTAAGTCGCCTAGTTTGTGGTGATCAACAACACCCACAACACGTGCTTCATCGATGTCATCAGGTGCTTGTGTTTTTTCTGTGTGGTCAACGATATAAACGTCTTCGCCTGCGTAGCTAAGTTTTAGCTCAGGTGCTTCGAAACCGAATTTATCTAGGATAAATTGTGTTTCAGGTGATACTTCACCTAAACGCGTTGGGATCGCAGGTTCATTGATCTGGTTTTTTAAGTAAGCAAGCGCAATTGCACCGCAAATTGAATCTGAATCAGGGATCTTATGACCCACTACATACATTGACATTGACGGAACTCCTTTAAATTTGGCGGATATTTTAGCAAAGTATCGACAGATTGATACATAACAGACATGAAATTTTGTTGATCAATTACAACTGCCAATTAATGTCCTTTTTGGTTACACTTTAAGATATTGAAAACTGAGGAAGATACTGATGCGTTTGAGCCGAAAAGCATGGAATAATGTGGTGATTATTTCGATGCTACTGATGATTTTTTTCTTCAATGGCCTCCATAAAAAGCTCAATACTCAGCCCGTTGAAGAAGGAGTGCAAGCGTTACTCCCAGAGCAAAGCTTCATTTTGGCGATGGCATTTCCAGAATTAAAAATTGAGCGTATCGGCACCTCTTGGCGTAGCCAGTCATTGCAAGAAGCCTCTTGGCAAGGCGATGAACAACAGCTCGAACAACTCGTTGAGCTTTGGCAACATCAAAAACTCACTATTGCCAGTCTTCCTGTTAGTCAAATTTCTCAGTCGTCAGCAGATTATGTTGCTTCTGTGTGGTTAGCCGGGGAGCAATTGCCTGCTGTTTATCAGTTGTACCATATAGATAGTAAATATTATTTATTAGATAAGCGGTTACAGCGGGTGTTTGTGCTTGAGCAAGCTGATGCCGCTAAGTTATTTCCGTTATACCCGTTTTAAGAGAGTCTCAGATGCCTGAATTACCTGAAGTTGAAGTGAGTCGGTTGGGGATCACCCCACATGTACTGGGTCAAACTGTTGCTAAAGTAAATATTCACAATGCGAGCATGCGTTGGCCAGTGCCGGATGATGTCTATCAATTACAAGGCCTTAAAGTGACATCAATTGAGCGCAGAGCAAAATATTTACTACTCGGCTGTGAGCTCGGTAGTGTTATTTTGCACTTGGGTATGTCGGGTAATTTGCGTGTTGTTAATGCAGATGAACCATTGAAAAAACACGATCATATTGAGTTTATTTTGGTCTCAGGTAAAGCGTTGCGGCTTAACGATGCTCGTCGCTTTGGTGCTTGTTTATGGCAAGCGCCAGGTGAGTGCCATACTTTGCTGAGCAAGCTTGGGCCAGAGCCATTAACAGATGAGTTTGTGGCACAGCGTGTTTACGAACAGTCGAGAAACAAAAAAGTACCGATTAAACAGTTTATTATGGATAACGCGGTGGTAGTTGGTGTAGGTAATATCTACGCTAACGAATCGTTATTTAAAGCGGGGATCCATCCAAAGCGAGAAGCTGGCAAGGTTTCTTTGCAGCGTTATCAGCAATTAGTGCCTATTATTAAAGAGACACTCGCTGCAGCCATCACGCAAGGCGGCACAACGTTAAAAGATTTTGCTCAAAGTGATGGTAAGCCAGGTTATTTTGCCCAGCAATTACTGGTGTATGGCCGCAAAGGTGAGCCATGTGTTAATTGCGAGGAGCCATTAAAAGAAATTAGATTAGGACAAAGAAGCACAGTGTACTGCTCTAATTGTCAAAAATAACAACGAATCCCTCATCTATGTAGTATTGCAACAGATAGCAAGATAGAGACAGGCTTAAGGAATGAGAAGGTTGTATGCTATTAAACAAATACCTCATAGGATATGTGTTGGTAATGGTGCTTGTTGGTTGCTCAAAAGAGCAACCAAACGAGGTAATTGAAGAAGTTGTTACTGCTAAGGTCAAACAGTTTGATGTGCCTTTATACGGAAACTACGTGGCACGCACAGATGCGTCGCTGGATGTTGAAGTACGCGCGCGGATCACAGGCTTTGTAGAAAGTGTTGAGTTTGTCGAAGGAAGCTGGGTTGATGAAGGGGATTTACTCTATACCATTGACGATAGACCTTACCGAGCCAAGCTTAATCGCGTTAAAGCGGCGCTGCAAAAAGACCAAGCAGCGTTGGCTAAAGCCAAACGGGATGTAACTCGTTTAAAACCCCTTTACGAGCAAGATGCAGCAAGCCAGCTCGACTACGACAACGCTATTTCTATTCAAGAGCAAGCGCAAGCGTCATTATCAGCAACCCAAGCAGAGCTTGAAGAAACGAAGCTCGAACTCGAATATACCCGCATTACAGCGCCAATTAGTGGCATGGTAGGTAGCTCTGAAGCTGATTTAGGTGCGCTAGTCGGCACTAACGGTATTTCTTTGCTAACCACTATTCAGCAAATAGATCCTATCTACGTTAATTTTAATATGTCGGCACTGGATTACTTAAACGCAAAACGCCGTATGAGTAGTTTGATGGATCAGCTACAAGCCGAACAAAAAGGTAAAGCGCTTGAAGGATTCGTGCGTATTTCTTTGCCAGATGGCAGCGAATATCGCTACTGGGGTGATGTGAGCTTTACTGACCCTAAGATTAGCCCGAAAACAGGCACCTTTAAAGTACGGGCACAATTACCCAATCCCGACAGTGAGTTATTACCTGGCCAATATACTAAAGCGCGTATAAAGTTGTCGCAGATCAGTAACGCTATTGTAGTACCTGAAGAGGCTACGCAAGTTGAGCAAGGTGGTATTTATGTGATGGTGGTGCTTGATTCAGGTGTGATAGAGCGGCGCTTTATTGTTGTTGAGCATTATGGTGAGCAAGGTATTGTGGTCAGCGGTGGCTTGAGTGCGGGTGAACTAGTCGTGGTTAAAGGCTTGCATCGTATTCGTCATGGCCAACAAGTGAAAGCGATTTCACTCGAGGAGTTTGAAAAGCATCAACTAACCCCAAACGCCGATCATCAACTGCTCGCCCCAGATAAACCTGCAAAACAGGAAGATAAAAATAAAGCGCAGGGAGTTTAATTATGTTTTCGCATTTTTTTATTAAGCGCCCGGTGTTTGCCATTGTTATTTCGCTAGTTATTTTACTCACTGGCTTGGTCTCGCTTTTTACTTTGCCAATTGATCAATACCCCGATATCGCTCCGCCATCGGTTAAAGTGTCGGCTTCATTTCCGGGATCAACCGCCGAAACCGCATCTGAATCTGTAGCTATTCCACTTGAGCAAGAATTAAATGGCACGCCAAACATGTTGTATATGGAGTCAAAGGCCACTAACTCGGGGAGTGTTGGGATCACACTCACCTTTGATGTTGGCACTGACCCTGATCTTGCCCTTGTAGATGTGCAAAATACAGCAAGCCAAGCTGGCAGTAATTTACCTGTTGATGTGCAAACTGAAGGGGTGACAGTGTCTAATGAAAGCTCAGTCGAGCTTTTGAAGCTAGCGCTGACATCTGATGACCCTCGCTATGATGAAATCTATTTGAGTAACTACGCTAGCATCAATGTTGAGGCGGCTTTAAAGCGTGTTCCGGGGGTTGGGCGAGTTCGTAATACCGGCTCGCGTTCTTATGCTATGCGGGTCTGGTTAAAACCTGACATTTTAGCGGGCTATGAATTAACCGTGAATGATGTGACCGCAGCAATCAAAGCACAAAATAAAGAGGCCGCTGCTGGGGAGATCGGGGCTCAGCCAATGAGCGATGCAATTAAGCTTAATTTTCCGGTGCGGGCACAAGGACGGCTTAATAAGGTTGATGAATTTAATAACATTATGCTGCGAGTTAACAGTGATGGCTCGATGATCCGTTTGCGAGATGTTGCAAGGGTTGAGCTGGCATCGTCTGCGTACACTTTAAATTCAAAACTAAATGAACAGCCCGCCACTATTTTGCAGGTTTATATGTTACCAGGCTCTAATGCATTAGCGGTTACTGAACGTGTTAAGGCTGAGATGGAACGCCTGAGCGCGGCTTTTCCAAAGGGAGTGAAATGGCAGTTATTTTATGATGCATCTGAGTTTATCAAGCTGTCGATTAATGAGGTGATCAATACCCTTATTCAAGCGCTGATCTTAGTGATTTTAGTGGTGTATTTATTTTTGCAAAACTGGCGAACAACTTTAATACCCGCTTTAGCTGTGCCGGTGTCAATAGTGGGTACCTTTATCGCCTTGGCTGCATTTGGATTTACCATTAACAATGTCAGTTTATTGGCTATGGTATTGGCAATCGGCATCGTCGTTGATGATGCGATTGTTGTAGTCGAAAGTGTTGAGCGACTGATCAATGAGCAAAATATGGAGGTAGTTGCTGCTACTAAGCAAGCGATGACAGAGCTTTCTGGCGCCATAGTGGCAACCTCTTTAGTACTGGCAGCGGTGTTTGTGCCGGTGTCATTTTTAGCCGGTATTACGGGCATTATGTACCGAGAATTTGCGATTTCAATTACCGTTGCGGTACTCATTTCGACCCTAGTTGCGTTAACCTTGAGCCCCGCTTTATGTGCGATTTTCTTAAAACCTAGTACCCCCTCAAAGAATAAGGTTTTTGTTAAGTTTAATAGCTGGCTTGAAGGTATTGGCGAAAAATACACCTGGCTTGTAAAGGCTAGCTGTGCAAAAGCAAAGCGCAGCTACATTGCCTTTTTTATTATGTTAGTAGGAGGCTATTTTATGTTTAGCCAACTACCAAGCAGCTTTATGCCGCAAGAAGATCAAGGGCGCTTTTTTGTTGATATTACCTTGCCAGATGCGGCAACGGTTTCACGTACCAATGAAGTAATAAGCAAAGCAAACCAATTTGTTATGAGCCATGCGGGGGTGGCTTATTCATTCACTCTAGCGGGTGAAAACCGCCGTGCTGGTAGTGCGCAATCGCATGGTCAAATGGAGGTGATTTTACAACCTTGGCAAGTGCGTGCGGAGCAAGGATTTACGGTCACAAGTGTGATGAATGATATACGTAAGCAGCTGTATGCCATTCCCGATGCTGAGTTTAATGTGTTTCAACCATCAGCTGTGGCAGGGCTTGGTTCGGGCTCTGGCGTTGAGTTTGCACTACAAGAAAAAACAGGAGGCAACTTAACAAGCCTAGTTGAATCGCTTGAGGTTTTACTGGCAAATTTAAATAACCGCCCTGAAGTTGCTAAAGCAAGTAGTTCACTGCGTGGCTCAGTACCTCAGCTGTTTTTAGAGTTAGATAGAGAAAAAGCCATGGCATTAGAGGTGCCGATTGCCGATGTCTACAGCACAATGAAAGTGCTTACTGGCTCATCAACAATTAACGACTTTAACTTATTTGGCCGAGTTTATCGGGTTAAAGTTCAAGCTGAAGATGAATTTAGAGCACGCCCTGAAAACCTCAACGAATTTTATGTGCGTTCTAAAAATGGCGCTATGGTGCCATCAAATGTGCTTGCTAAGCTTAATCTAACAACCGGTCCGTCTGCGATAAATCGCTTTAATATGTTTACCAGTGCCATGGTGAATGTGTCACCAGCTGCTGGCTATGCATCGGGTGACGTGATTAAAGTAATTAAAGAGGAAGTGGCTAAATTACCAACAAATATTGGTTATGAATGGACAGGCTTAACTTATCAAGAAATTCGCTCATCCGGTCAACTAGGTATTGCGGTGAGTTTGGCGATTGTGTTTGTTTTTTTGTTTTTAGCAGCGCTTTATGAAAGTTGGGCATTACCATTTGCGGTATTACTTATCAGCCCTATTGCCATGTTAGGGGCCTCTATATTGACCTTGGTGACGGGGCATGAAAACAACTTATTTTTTCAAGTCGCATTTATTGCATTGATAGGCCTTGCAGCGAAAAACTCTATATTGATTGTTGAAGTGGCTAATCAGCTTTACCAAGAAGGTATGAATGCCGTTGATGCTGCAATAGAAGCCGCCCGTTCTCGTTTTCGACCCATCTTAATGACCGCAGCCTCTTTTGTGCTTGGCGTTTTGCCGTTAGTACTTGCCTCTGGCCCCGGAGCAGTTGGTCGGCAGTCGGTTTCTATGCCTATTTTAGGGGGGATGTTACTGGCAAGCTCTATTGGCATCATTTTAGTGCCGTTGTTTTTTATTACCGCAGCACGCTTTGTGAAAAAACAGCAAGCACCCGTCTCTAAAGTGTTAGAAAAGGAGCAAGTTGATGCATAAATTGTTGCCATTGTTTTGTTTTGCTTGCTTACAAGGCTGTGCTGTTGGCCCTGATTTTGAAGTGCCTGAGCATAGCAAAGTCACTAACTTTATGGGGGCCGCAGCAACGCCACAGTCTGAAGCATTAGCTGGCTGGAAGCAAATATATAGCGACCCACATTTGCAAAAACTGATTAGCCAAGCGCTGGTTAATAATCAAGATATGTTAATTGCGCAATCGAAAATTATCGAAGCGCGAGCTCGATATCGGATTACCGATGCCGCTTTATGGCCTGATGTAAGCGTAGGGCTTACCTCAGAACGAGAAGAAGAGCTTAATAGTGGCCCTGAAAACTCATTTGATTTAAAAGGTTACTTAAGTTGGGAGCTAGACTTATTTGGCAGCAATCGGCGCGCAAGCGAAGCCGCACTGGCAAATTATTATAGCCAAGAGCAAGCCCGAAATGCCTTGCAGCTCGCCTTGATTGCTGATGTGGCGCAGCAGTTTTTTGCCCTTAAAGAAGTAGAAGAGCAATTAAAAATTAGCCTAAGTACAATTAAGCTTCGTGAGAAAGAGCTTGAAATTGCGCGTATTCGCAAAAAAGGCGGTATTATTTCAGGGCTAGAACAACGCCAAGCTGAAGTAGAGTTAGAATCAGCAAAGGTGAAGATCCCGCCATTACAGCACAGTGAAAGGCGGATTATTAATCAGTTAAAGTTTTTAATTGGTGATGCCAATGCTGATGTGCAAGGGGGTAATGAGTTATCTGTGCAAACCCTTCCTAAGCAACTACCAACAGGGTTACCTAGCGAACTGTTAAAGCGTAGGCCAGATGTGCAACAAGCCATGTATCAATGGCAAGCAGCAATGGCTGAGATTGGGGTCGCAAAAGCGGCGTTATTTCCAAAACTTAATTTGTATGCTGAGCTTGGTAGTGAAAGTACTGATTTTAGTGATTTGCTTGCCAGTAATTCGCAGGTTTGGTTGCTGGGCTCAGAGCTGTTAATGCCAATATTTAATATGGGCCGCAATCAGGCAAATTTAACGGTTGCGGAACAACGGGCTTATCAGGCAAGTATCAAATACCAAAAAACAGTGCTGGTGGCACTGCAAGAAGTGAGCAATCAGTTATCGAACTACCAGTCGGCAGAGCAAAGCTATGATGCGCAAAGAAGCTTGGTGCTCAGTAGTCAAGATTACTACCGCTTAGCACGCCTTAGGTATAGCAATGGTGTTGCCAGTTCACTTGACTTAATGGATGCCCAGCGGCAGTTATTTTCGGCAGAAATAGCCTTATCGCAGGCAAAGAATGACCGTCTGCAAAGCTTAGCAACACTCTATAAAGCCCTTGGTGGCGGATGGTATGATACCAATCCGCAATAATACTTAATCATTTTGAGGGATTAAACCTGTCGCTATCTACGTTAAAAATTTCTGATTTAGAACAACTAAATAACGAAATTTTTGCCTTGCTATCAACGAGGTTTAATTGCCTCAAAATAGATCACTTAATTAAGCGAATTGGTATGAATTGAGCGAACAGGAATTAGAAAAAGAAAAAGTAGTGGATTAATTTAAAGAGCATGCAAAAGCATGCTCTTTAAACACTTATAACTCAAATGGTGCTACGCCAACGGCTTTCATCTTGTAGCCTACTTGAGCAATTTCACCAGACCAGGTTTCTGTGCTGATAACGCCTGTCACTACGATCGCATCGTACAGGCTTTCGATTGGCACACCGCCTTTAATAGTAACATGCACAATTTGGTTTGGTGGCGGTGGTGGTACGTGAATACACGCTCCAAAATAAGGCACTAGTAAAAACTCGGTGATCACTTCGCTATCGCCTTCTAGTGGTACCACAAAACCAGGCAAACTCACTGATTTTCCATCAAGCTCCTTTACCACAGGCGCATCAAGGTCTGGTTGCACCCAGTTTTGCTCGCTACCTTCATGGTTTGCTTGTGCTTGGGTGTCGATTTGGACATGACCTTTGGGAATTAAATCTTCCCAGAAAATTTCTTTTGGTGCGCCAGCATTGGCTGTAGCGCACACAAATAATGTGACTAAAGCGACGAGTTTTCGAAAAAACGGCATAACATTCCTTAAATTTTAATACTCATACCATCAGCAAGAGAGTAGAAATACGCACGGGTTGCAGGAATTAACCCAACAATAAAGCCTGCGACCATTATCGCAGCTAAGAGCATAAGTTCATAGGATGACAATAAAGCTATATTTAGGCTTATTCCGGCATGGCTTTGCAAGTAATCTGCGCCGAGTAGCATTAAAGCATAGAACAATGCGGTGCCAACAATGCAGCCAAGCCCTGTAATGAGTAACGATTCGACACTGATCAAGGTGAAAATATGCCAAGGCCGTGCGCCAACAGAGCGTAAAATAGCAAGCTCTCTGCGGCGTTGATTTAAGCTTGAAAGCAGGCTCGTTAACATGCCAAGTAAACTGATCAGTACCACGACAATAGAAAATAACAGCAAGATTTTTTCCACGATAGAAAGCATTTCCCAAAGTTCACGCAAGGTAACGCCCGGCATAATGGCAAGCAGTGCTTCATCTTTGTATTGGTTGATATTACGACGCACTTGTAAGGTATAAAGCGGAGAGTCAAAACCAAGTAAAAAAGCGGTTATTTGTTTTGGTGCACCCACTAAATCAACATCATCATGCTGGTCGTGGTCGTGGTCGTGGTCGTGGTCGTGGTCGTGGTCGTGGTCGTGGTCGTGGTCGTGGTCATTTGCATCAGCCTGAGCGGGTTGATGTTGATGAGCATGGCCGCCATGAATCTCATCAATTGCTGCCAGTGGAATATGTAGGGTTTTATCAACAGGCGTCCCCGTTGCTTTTAAAATACCAACCACTTTAAATGGGTTATCGTCATGGTTATGAAAGCTGGTATTGCCCATGCCGTGTGCAATCACCACTTCATCGCCAAGCTGATAGCCTAAGGTGTTGGCAACCTCAGCACCTAACACAACCTCAAACAAGTGATTAAATTCATGACCTTGTGAAAAGCTTAACGGTTGCTTTTTAGCAAAGCGATAGTGCTCAAAATAGTCTTTATTTGTGCCAAGCACAGCTAAGCCTTTGTGGCTGTCGCCAAGCGACATAGGAATAGCCCATTTTACGCCGCGTTGCCCTGTGATGTATTGGTAACTTTTCCAGCTCACGCCATTGTTAGCATGACCAATACGAAATACTGAAGACAGCAGTAGTTGGATGTCACCGGTACGTGCGCCAACAATTAAATCAGTGCCTGAAATTGTATTGCTAAAGCTACTTTTGGCATCGACTCGAACGCGCTCAATCGACATCAGTAGCATAACGCTAATTGCTATCGTAAATAACGTGAGTAGGGCACTGGCTTTACGGTTTAATAAACTTTTCGCGGCGAGTTTAACGAGTAGCATGTGTGCCTCCTTGTAACTCGACAAGGCTGATACTACGAGTAAATAATGTTTGTAGTGTTTCATCATGGCTGACAAACACCAGCGTGCTATTTGCCGCGCTTGCTTGCTCAAATAATAATTTTACGAAGGCTTGGCGGTTTTGTGTATCGAGTGCTGAGGTAGGTTCGTCAGCAATGATAATTTCAGGACTGCCTATAAAAGCACGCGCAGCAGCCACTCTTTGTTGTTGACCAATACTAAGCTGCGCAACGGCTTGATGTTGCAAGTTATCATTTAGCCCTAAAGCACTGAGTAAGCGGCTTGCCTCTGCTGCTAATGTTGCACTATTTTTTAATGCGTTTGTTTGCCTTTGTTTTGAAAACTGGCATCCCAAAGTTACGTTTTCAATAGGGGATAAATAAGGTAATAGATTAAAGTTTTGAAAAATATACCCTATGTGGTCGGCACGAAAACGGTCACGTTGACTGTTGCTAAGCTCGTTTATCGCCTTATTAAGTAATTCGATACGACCTTGATTAGGAATAGTAACACCAGCGAGCAGTGATAATAAGGTTGATTTACCACAGCCGCTTGGACCATGAAGAAAAACATGTTCGCCTTGATCAATATCTAATTTAGAAATATTGATCGTCGGCTCAGGTTGTTTTGTGTGCCACTTGAATAGCACGTTTGCAAGCGTGATCATAACGACCTATCAATTGTTACCATCGCCAGTAATTTAATTTTTTGCGCATCTTAAAGTTACGAATAAAGTTACGTGGTTTTGGCTTAAGTGCTGGATTGCTCAATAGTAATTCATTGCTTGCAGCAAGTACACGTTGACTCGATAAGCCGTCTTGATATGGGTGAAGCTGTTGACAAAACTGCTCAATTTTTTCCATTAATTCAGCTGGTCGTGTAAAGGCATAATCTATCGCCTCAGTTAGCTTATCGGCATCAGTGATATCTATTAGGTGTTCGCCGGGTGCTTGGTTACAGAAAGTGACAACAGGCTTTCTTTGTAAGATAAACATCAACAAAATAGACGATGTATCACATAGCATGACATCTGCCGCTTGTAATAGCGGTAATACATTATCGGTCTCGACAAAGGTAAGATTCTCATTTTGAAGCGCTTTGTATTTCGCAACAAGCTCGCTTGGCATTTTCGGGTGAAACTGCATTAAAATTCGCCACTTTCCTTGCTCACTGTACGCTTTTATCTGCTCGTATAATTTAGGGGCAAGAGAGAGGTTGCGAGAAAATGTTGAACAAATTAAAAGCGTTTGCCTTTGATCGCTCTCATCTATGTATGGATTGTTCGCCATTTTCGAAAATAACGGATCAAGAGTTGGCCAACCTGTTTCTTTGGTTATAAAAAAGCCATGTGCTTTAGCTAACTCTGAAAATCTTTTACTCGTATTTGGGCCTTGAGTGCAATATAAGTCAAAACAACCTCTTATATTGAAGTGATCTTCATATCCTCTTCGGTTTAACTTTCCTGAGTTAAAGCCATGAAAAACAGCTACTTTTTTACCGGGTATAAAGTTTGGAATAATATTGCCAGGTATAAAAGAAATATCTGGATTCCAATCTATTACCGATTCAATTGAAGTGAGACAAGATTCATCAGAGTGCAAAAAGTCAGGATTAACTTCATCACCCTCTAAAAACCATTTTACTTCGCCTCCGCGCGCTAGAATCTCTTTCTGTAAAGGACGCAAAATAGCGTAAGAGTAGTTTTGAGAAATATACATTAAGTATTTTTTGTCTGCTGTAGCTGCTAAATAATCCAAGAACACCTCCTATTGCGAGACAATATTATAACGAAATCGCGCTTATGACAGCAAAATTACAGAATCGTGAATTATTTATTGTATTTAGCGTTCTTGATTATGCGCAGATAACCGGGCAATGATTGAGCTTTAAGCACGTCTGGATTATTATAGGCGGCCATAACCCCAATCCCATACATGTGCTCACAGGAGCATGCCAAATACTATCGGAGATAGCATGACTAGCTATAAAGTTTTAGACGTAAACGATGATTTACCGATCCGTACAAAAGGTGCGGTTCATAGTGGTAAAGTGCGTTCAGTTTATTGGTTAACTGATGAAGACAGCGCTCGTTTAATTAGTGAAAAAGGGTACCAAGTTCCAAAAGGTACTGAGCTGGCTATTATGGTTATTTCTGACCGCATTTCAGCGTTTGATTGTATTTGGCAAGGTGAAAACGGCTTAAATGGCGTGCCAGGTAAAGGGATTGCACTGAACTCAGTGGCATCTCATTGGTTTAAGTTATTTGATAAAGCAGGCCTTGCAGGTAATCACATTGTTGATATTCCTCATCCATATGTGTGGATTGTCCGTAAAGCGAGTACGGTTAAAGTAGAAGCGATTGCTCGTCAGTATATTACGGGTAGCATGTGGCGTGATTACGCTAAAGGTACGCGTAATTTCTGTGGTATTGATTTACCTGAGGGACTAGCAGCGAACCAAAAGCTAGATGAAGTGTTAATTACGCCATCAACGAAAGGCATTATCACCGGTGTTGCTGATATTCCAGAAGTTGATGATGTGAACATTACCCGTGAAAACATCACGAATAACTTATCTGTTTTCAACTTCAAGTCTGAAGACGATGTCGCTAAATACGAGCAATTACTTGTTGAGGGCTTTAAGCTGATCAGTGATGAACTTGCACAGCTAGACCAAATCTTTGTCGATACTAAGTTTGAATTTGGTTATGTTGAAGACATTGATGGCTCAGATAAGCTTATTTACATCGATGAAGTGGGTACACCTGATTCATCACGCATTTGGGATGGCCCTGCTTATCGTGACGGTAAAATTATTGAAAACTCAAAAGAGGGTTTCCGTCAGTTATTAATTAATAACGTACCAGACAGCGACGTGTTATTAAATAAAGACCGCATGGATGAGCGCGAGCAGTTAGCAAAAGATTACACATTGCCAGAATCTGTGATGCTTGAAGTGTCTAATACTTATGTTGGCATTGCCAGCAAAATAATTGGGCAAGAAATTACGATTCCAGCTGATCCTCGTAGTGAGGTCATTGCGATATTAGATAAAGAGTACGGCTTAATTAAGCACGGTTAACTTTTATCAATCAGATTTAGTAATTTGCTAGGTCAATAATACTAAAGCCAAGCTTTTTTCTAAGAAAACAGCTTGGCTTTTTCTTGCTTTTAACGCTTCTAGTCATTAACTTAAACTAAGATTAACCTATACTAATTAGCTAACTAAGCTAAGCAAGGATCTAATTATGTCGATTTTTGCGCATTGTGCTCGCGCTGTGTGTGGTCTTGCAATATTTTTCAGCTCTATAAACTTATTCGCTGCAGATCTTTCGTTTGTTGTGCGTGATCAATCTGGAGAGCCTTTAGCTAACGCCGTTATTGAGCTTGAAAGTTCAGCACATTCTTCACCGCAATCTTTGCCAGTAGCGATAATGGATCAGGTAGATAAACAATTCTCACCGTCAGTTTTAGTGATCCAACCAGGGCAGTCTGTGGACTTTCCTAACAGTGATAACATTCGCCACCATGTATATTCATTCAAGCACAGTAAAGTATTTGATATTAAATTATATTCAGACCGTCCAGAGCAGCCGGAGCGCTTTGAAGACCCAGGTGTTGTTGTGCTGGGTTGTAATATTCATGACTCAATGGTGGGGTATATCTATGTGGCAAATTCGAACAAAGTCATAAAAACCACAGCTGATGGCAAAGTGACTCTTAACGGCGTGACTTTACCTACTACCTTTACTGTGTGGCATCCTAATCAATTAACACCGCTCACTAAAAAGCAATCAGTCACCTTATCTGAGCAAGGCAAAGATGTAAGCATTAACGTTCAAGAACCTGCACCACGAAACACATTTGGTGAAATGTTTAAGGGCAACAATGATTAATAGTTTAAGAGGGCGCATCATTGCATTGTGTGTGAGCCTAGTCCTTTTGACTAGCTTAGTTAGCTTGGTAAGTTCCTGGTGGTCAGCGAATCGCTTTAATGATCAAAAGTTACTTGAAGACATTAATGTTGCTGAAAATGTTTTTAAACAGTATCTAAGTGCTAAAGAAAGTTTATTACTTACAGCTGCAAAAGTGTTGACCGCTGATTTTGGGTTTAAGCAAGCGGTTGCTACTCAAGACGCAGACACAATTAGTAGTGTGTTGAATAATCACAGTCGTCGCATAAATGCTGATGTGATGATGCTAATTGATTTATCTGGGCAATTAATTTCCGCAAATACTGATTTTAATCATACGCCTAGTGAATTTACCCCATTAATGAATCAGCTTATGGTCAATGCTGATCAATCGAACTTCATTGTGTTAGATAAAACGCTTTATCAGGTCATTTTATTGCCAGTTCGAGCTCCTCGTACTGTGGCATATAGTTTAGTGGGATTTGAAATCACGGACCTTGTGGCTGAAGAGCTAAAAAATCTCACCACGATGGATGTTAGTTTTATTGGCGAAGATGATGGTGTGGTTGAAACATCACTGGCAGAGCAGCCAAAAAATAACTCAGTATTAGCGCATTTTAATACGCAAACAACACAACGTATTTTTGGTGAAAAGCCCGTTTATCGTAATCGACTTGTGCAGTTACCTTCTCTACCAGGACATTTAGTTTCTGTATTGTTAAGTGCAGATCTTACTCATAGTTACCGAGAATTTGAGCAGCTGTTTTTTACTATTATTATTCTTGCTGCCATAACGGTTGTAATAGGTGTGCTTACTAGTGGCATATTAGCAAAAAACCTTACCACTCCCTTATCAAAGCTCACCTCACTGGCACAACAATTTGCGCTTGGAAACTATAAAGCTGAGTTTGTAGGTAATAAGCAAAGTACAGAAATCATTACCTTAGTTGATGCATTTAATAACATGGGTAATGACATAAAAGAGCGTGAGCGGCAAATAAGTTTTCAAGCAAGTCATGACTCTTTAACGGGCTTTTTAACCCGCTCTGCGATGTTAGAAGCAATGGAGTCATTATTTGAAGAAGGTGCAGAATACACGCTGGTTGCAATCGATATACGTGGCTTACGTCATATCAATGATAAGTTAGGACCACGTATTGGCGATGATTGTTTAAAAGCGGTTGCACAACGTATTGCCGAATTTGCAGCGCACTCAAAAGGAATGAACGCACGTATTGGGGGGGATGAGTTTTTAACCATTCTACCAGCAAGAGATACCGGGCAGTTTAAAGATGCTGTCATGAAGATGCTTGCACAATTACAAGCGGGTTATTTAATTCAAAGCTTAAACATCACGTTACGCTTTAGTGTAGGAGTTGTGCATTGCTTTTCACAAAGTGTCAGTCCTGAAGATCTAATGAGACGAGCATTGATTGCGGTAGACACCGCTTCTTGTGAGCACAAAGCCATTCATTATTACCAAGAAGGCGAAGATGAAGAACACCTTGAGCGTTTAGCGATTATTGATGAATTAAAGCAGGCATTATTGGATGATGACGGTCAGTTGTTTATGACTTATCAACCTAAGCTAAATATTAAAACACAGCGTATTGATAAAGTTGAATCGCTGATCCGTTGGCAGCGAAAAGACGGTCAATGGGTGTCTCCAGAGTTGTTTATCGACTTAGCAGAACAGTCGGGTGTTATTGTTGAGCTGACATCATGGGTTGTGAAGACCGTGGTTTCGCAAGTTGCACAGTGGCAACAGCAAGGGATTACGATGCAAGCTGCTATTAATGTTTCTGCACAAGATATTGCCTATCCTCACTTTTATTCGCACCTAGCAAAACAGCTAGAACAACATAATTTAAGTGGCCATTTGATCACGATAGAGCTAACAGAGCGCGACATGATCGAAAATGAAGAGCAAGGCATTAAAGCGCTAGAAAACTTAAAAACATTAGGTGTAAAAATATCACTTGATGACTATGGCGTTGGGCAAACCTCATTGGGGCGCTTGAAGCTACTACCTATTGATGAGTTAAAGCTGGATAAGTGTTTTATTTTACAACTCGATCAATCGAAGCAAGATCAATTTATTGTTGAGTCAACGGTGAACTTAGGCCACCAGTTAGGTTTTTCTGTTGTAGCTGAAGGTGTTGAAAATAAACCATCGCTAGACTTATTGATAGACATGAAGTGTGATTATGCACAAGGTTACTATTTGAGTAGACCACTAAAATCAGAGCAATTTTTGCAGTGGTTAGAGGTATACAATGAAGCATCTTAATGGGTTTTTTAGCTTAGTTCTTTTAGCCTTTGCAAGTACGGGACACGCAGCTTCAGGAAAATTATTAGCAACACCAGGCGTATCGCAAGTTGAAGGCAGCGCTGGCGGCGGTATCGTACCTTGGGCGCAACTTGCGGGCTATGCAAGCGATAACGAAATAGCCATCAATGGTTTTTGTAGCCGTGCAGATGTGAGTGATTACAGCTTAGATGTATGTGGTGCACAAGTTAACTTTTATGATCGTGTGGAGC
This sequence comes from Pseudoalteromonas sp. APAL1, assembly GCF_021532475.1. Taxonomy (NCBI): domain Bacteria; kingdom Pseudomonadati; phylum Pseudomonadota; class Gammaproteobacteria; order Alteromonadales; family Pseudoalteromonadaceae; genus Pseudoalteromonas; species Pseudoalteromonas sp. APAL1. The sequence goes on from NZ_JAKGAW010000011.1 coordinate 72,799, forward strand.
TTAGCTACGCGGAGCAGCGCTTTGAAGTTCCAGCATTAAATACCGATATTGAGCAATCAATTACTAGCGCAAAAGTACGTGTCTATGGCGATATTGTTTACAGTAAATGGCCACAGTTGAGCGTGGGTGTACAACATAAATCATTGGATGATGGGAGTATTGCAAACCTATTAGGTGCAAAAGACACCAGCGGTACTGATATCTACTTAGCTGCCAGCAAGTTGCACTTGGGCGCTCTTGCAGGTTACAACTGGTTTTGGAATACCACCTTTCGCTACAGCGATGCGAATCAACTAGGTTTGTTAGGCTTTGGCGGTGCTGATAGCGATAAAGAGGTATTATTTGAAGCATCGACAGCGGTGTTTTTAACGCACCAATTAGCTGTAGGGGTTGAGTATCGTGAAAAATCCAACAACCTTGGCTTAGGGGAGCAAGATTGGCAGGATGTGTTTATTGCCTGGTTTCCTAATAAACATGTAAGTGTAACAGCTGCGTGGCTCGATTTAGGGCGTATAGCTGGTGCTGACGACCAAACTGGTTGGTATCTTTCTGTAACAGGGTATTGGTAATGATGAAACGTCTTTTTATTCTAGTGTGTTGTATTACTTTTCTTGGTTGTGCAGGCAAAAGTAATAACACCGTTTATCAGCAGATAGGCGGCCAACAAGGTATTGAAAGTCTGGTCGATAGTTTTATCAATCAAATAGGCCGTGATGCTGATATTTTGCCTTATTTTAAGCAAACGAATGTTGCACACTTTCGTCAAGGATTCATTATCCACTTGTGCAGTGTTACCAATGGCCCATGTGAGTATCAAGGTGATAGCATGGTCGATATCCATACTGGCATGCATATCACTGAAAAAGACTTTAATCGAGTTGTTGAACTATTAATAAACGCGATGGATGAGCAACAGATCCCGCAAACAGTGCAAAACAAGATTTTAAGCCGTTTAGCACCCCTTCGCCCTGAAGTCATTAATATTTAGCTTTTAACAAACTTTTTATTGATGGCTGAAACAAAAATGTAATTTATGTACAATGGCCGGCATTATCAACTATAAAGCTGTAAAAAATGCAACTATACTTTGATGTTCAACATCTTTATTACATTCCGCAGTACACCCCTGTATTAAAGGAGTTGTTATCAAATGGTCACCAAGTGTCGATGGTTTTCTATGAAAATCAAGATGCACGCAGTTTGGCTGCATGTAAAAGGTTTATAGAAGAACAGGGTATTAATGCGTTTTGGTTAACAAATAAAGAGGAAACCTTCTCTTTCTATCAAAACTCAGACGCAGATTGGGTTATTTTTGGTAATACCTTTGCCGGGGCTGAGCAGCTCAATAAGAAAACGGCGTTGATGCAACATGGTATTGGCCCCAAGCAGTGTTATTATGATGTATCGCATAATAAAACAACGGTACGTTTTGTTGAGGGAGAGCACAGGTTGCAGCGCCTCCAAGCGTTATACCCAGACGGTAACTTTGTTGATAGTGGCTACGCCAAATTAGATCCTATTTTCAACCAAACAATGAGTCATATTGATCTCAGTCGCTTAGGGTTAGACCCTAGTAAAAAAACACTTTTATATGCCCCTACTTTTTATCCAAGCTCGATAGAGTGTATGAGTGACAGTTTTCCTGCACACTGTGAGAAGTTTAATATCATCATTAAGCCGCACTTCTTTAGCTTGTTTAAACAAAAGTACAAAAAGCAGCGAACAAAACTTCAGCGATGGTCAGAGTTTAAAAATGTTTATGTAGCGAACGAGCATGACTTTGATCTAACGCCTTTTTTAGCAATCGCTGATATTATGGTATCTGATGCTTCATCAGCCATATTTGAATTTGCAGCACTTGAAAAGCCTGTCGTATGGTGTGATTTTTATAAGTTACGCTGGTCATATCGTGGTATTTTTTCATTCCGACTTAAATCTCGATTAGATGAAGATATTAAATACTTCAACAAGCTTTGCTCACGGGCAGGAGACTATAACGAGTTGCAAACTATACTTAACTCCGATTTTTGTGAGACAGCAGAGTTTAAAGAGTCAAGAAAACACATTATTAATAAACTAGCGGGTAAAACGGACGGTCGCTCAGCTAAAAGAATAGTATCTTATTTAGAGGAGCATAAATGAAACGTGTAATAACGTTTGGAACATTTGATATTTTCCATGTGGGTCATATTAATATTTTGGAACGGGCAAAAGCTTTGGGCGATTATTTAATCGTTGGAGTATCTTCTGATGAACTAAATCAAACTAAAAAGGGTCGTAAGCCTGTATATAGTGAATCAGACAGACTGAAAATTATTAGTTCTCTAAAGTGTGTTGATGAAGTGTTTGTCGAACACTCTCTTGAACTAAAAGGCGAATATATTAAAAATCATCAAGCTCACCTACTTGTTATGGGCGATGATTGGGCAGGACGCTTCGATCAATTTAAACATCTATGCGATGTGACTTATTTAACGCGAACCCCTTCTATATCGACTACAGAAATAATTGAGGTCGTAAGGCAGCCATAATACTGTCATCTAAAATTAACATAATAGCTATATGCACATTTATCTTCTTTCTAATTTAGGTTTTAAGATTTTCTCATATGGCTTTTATTTTTATCTCTCGCAGCAATGTACATGCACGCTATTATAAAAAATTAATTAAACAACTATCCTTCAATTGCACACTGCATATTATGGGCGTACCGCGATTAGGCGCTTTAAAATACCTAAAAATAGCGTCGCAAGTTGACTTTAATAAAGTTATTGCAAATCAACTATTACGCAAGCAGGCACGAAATAGCTTGTGGAGTAATGCAGTAATCATAAAAGTTTATACGATGTTTATGTTATGTGTAGAGCGCTGCCGCTTTGCTAAGTACTATGATTTACTTAAATCAGAGTCACCCGAAGCACTGGTGATTTGGAATGGTAATAAGCTGCCAAATATCACAGTATGTATGGCTGCTAAACAGCTAGGACTGACTACTTATTTTTATGAAAATGGGCTGCTACCGGGCACGACTAGTTTAGATCCGAGTGGTATTAACTATGCTGCATCTTTGCCAAGAAACAGTCAGTTTTATTTGAATTTCGACAAAGCTAACCAGCTACCATTTTCAGCTCCTGAGTTAATCCCTCGTATAAATCATAAAAAGCGTTGTCAATTTGATGCTATTGAGCTGCCTGAAAGGTATCTTTTTGTGCCTTTTCAAGTGCCTCATGATACACAGATAGCATGTTATTCACCTTGGTTAAAATCAATGGAAGCGTTATATGATGCAGTTGTGGCCTCAGTGAGAGAATTAGCAGATCCAAACCTTAAAGTTGTATTTAAAGAACACCCATCTTGGCATAAGCATTATGCGCACTTGTACGACAAAGACGACGTTGCAATTTTTGCAAATGGCAACTGTACTCGAGAACTCATTAATGGCGCTGAAGCAGTGATTACAATTAACTCGACAGTTGGCTTAGAGTCCTTATTACTTGATAAACAAGTGATTGCCTTGGGGCTTGCTTGTTACAACATTGATGAGCTTGTACTACACGCCAGTGATCAAGCTACTTTGATTAAGTGCTTAGAAAAACTACAAAATGGCTGGCAAGCAAATAGTATTGTAAGAGATAAATTTTTTACTTACTTAAAGCATGTGTATTGCTTGCCCGGTGTTTGGAAAGAATGTACAACTGAGCATGTTGAAGCGGTCGAAAAGCGCTTAACTCAGCAAGATACATTTGCACAGCTATCGCAAAAGGAAAGTTAATGAAAAACATTGTCTCGCCAGAATGGCTTAACGAGCATTTAAACAACGATAATTTGGTTATTTTTGATGCCGGAATGGTGCGTCCTGGCCTGTCTGGGGAATATGCGCCTAAAGCAATGCTACCTAATGCACAGCGTTTTGATTTTAAAAATACGCTGGCAGATAGCACTAACCCTGTACCAAGTATGATGTGCAGTAGCGAGCAATTTGAAGAGCAAATGCAGCTTGCGGGGGTTAACCAAGATTCACTGGTTGTAATTTATGAAGACCAAGGCTTATTCAGTTCAGCGCGTGCATGGTGGATGTTTAAAGCCATGGGGTTTGATAACGTAAAAGTTTTAAGTGGCGGTTTAGCTAAGTGGCAGGCACTTGGCTTTGCAACACAAGCAAGCTATTCAGCTGCTTCTGGGCAAGGCAATTTTGTTGCAAGCCCGCGCGCTGATTACTTTATTAGTGCTGAGCAAGTGCTTAACTCACTTGATGAGCAAAGTACACTAACACTCGATGCACGCCCTTATGCTCGATTTACAGGAGAGCAAGCTGAGCCGCGTGAAGGTATGCGCAGTGGTCATATTCCTAATAGTCGTTGTTTATCGCTGTCAACCGTATTGAATGATGGTGAGCTTAAACCGCTTAGCGAGTTGCAGGCATTATTTGAGCAACATATAGCGCCGCATCATACCCAGTTGCAATTTAGCTGTGGTTCGGGTGTGACCGCTTGTGCAATAGCATTGTGTGCCGATGAATGCGGTTACGCTAACTTACGTGTTTATGATGGTTCTTGGAGTGAATGGGGCGCTCGTCACGACCTACCTATTGAAACAGGCCCGCATCAATAAACTCAGCGTAATTTTGCCAGCTGCCGATACTGTTTTTATTCAGTGGCTGGCGAATTTGCTTTTTACTCGCGGTGGCTGATGCTGCATTGTTGTTATAAAAATTTAGACAGTTTTCTTGCCAGCTTAAATCACAAAAAGCATAGAGCTTCTGAGTTTGTTGGGCAGGCTCGGCCACTAATTGCTCATAGCTTTGTAAAAAAACGTTTTCAGGATACTTGTTGGCAAAATGACTGACTAAAGCCAAGTAATCTTGATGGAATGAGGCTATATCTTCAAGTGTAAAGCTGTAGTGATGAAACACACTTTGCGGGCTATACATCTGCCTAAAATTGGCAATGCTGCAATCACGCCACTCTCGTTGCATACAAACGATTTTAGCATTAGGAAATGCCGCTAAAATAAAATCAATATAGTAAAAGTTAAATGGCTGTTTATCACAACTTATAAGGCCATCACTCAGCAGCTTTGCTCTTTGCTGATAGCTAGCGAGTGCTTTAGTTACAGCGGTTGATGAATAAGCTTTATCAAGCATTTCGCTATCAATCACACGAGCTGATTGCGTGGCGTGTTGTATCAATTGCGCAATATCATTTAATTCCCCATTACCTCGTAGCTGTGTACTTTGATTAAGGATTTTTTCTACTAAGGTTGTGCCAGAGCGGGGCATGCCAACAACAAAAACTGGTGAGAACTCAGAGTCACTACTTGCAAGTACTTGCTGCTTACTTTGCGTAATGAGTTTTTGACAAAAGCGGTGGTGTTGGGTTGCTTGATAATTAAGTTTACTCGCTATGGCTTGCTTACTTAGTGCAAAGTACTTAAATGCATTTTTGTAGTCATTGAGGTGCTCATAATTAAGAGCAAGACTATGAAAATACACTTGTTGTTCAACAATGCTTTTTTCTTTATCCGCCAAAGTTTGTAGTTTTTGAATATGTTGCTCTGCATCTACATCAGTATTGAGTTCAGCCTGCGAATAGTGGGCTTGATAAAAGCGAGGTTGCTTTGTAGTTAGTTGCTGTAACAAGCTTTTAGCTTCATCGAACAGTCCGTGAATTTTATAACACACCGCCAAATTATAGCTAATTTGTAGGTTATCCTTGTTGCGTTGGTAGGCTGCTTTTTGCAAGTTAAGAGCGTCGTCATAATGCCCTAAACGGGTGGCAATATTAGCTAATGTATCAAAGTCAGCGGCGCTAAAGTCAGCTGTTTGCAACGCGCTTTGATAGTGCACAGCTGCATTACTTACTTTGCCTAACAGTACGTATAACTTGGCAAGGGCTAAATGGTAAATCGCAAAAGAGGCTAGGCTTAGCGCTTTTTCAAGGAGTTTAATCGCTTTGTTGATATCACCAGCTGCGGTGTTAACTTCGCTGAGTAAAAAGTAACAAACGTGGTCTTCAGGATTTTGCTTTAGGCGCTGCACAAGTAGGTGATGTGCATCGTTCAGTTGCTTGTTGCTTAACAACTGTTGGATATGAGCGCGAAGCGCTTGTTGGGTATCATTTAGCATAAGCGCATTGTATACCAATTCGCCATAATACTTAATTATTTTAAGGCTTATACCAATCCCAATAAAAGCCCTGCCTAAAAGTGGCAAGGCTTTTATGGGTATGTTTAATTACAGCTCAAAGTTGTAGCTAAACTTCATACCGATAGTACGAGGCGCGGTGGTGTAGTGGCCATAAACACGCTGTAGCTCAGGTAGCTCTTTATTAAGCTCAGCATATTGCGACATACCAGCCCAAGACTTATCACGACGTACAGAAGTGAATGCGTACTTATCGAATAAGTTGTCTACGTAAAGCGTTGCAGACCACATATCACCAGTAATTTTGGCAGATAAGTTACTTAGTGCATAACCAGGTAATACTTCGCCGTCTGCTTTTAGGCCTACTTTGGTGATCACATCGCTTTGCGCTGTGATACCGTAGTTTACACTTAATAACTTATCACCTAAGACATCTTGCTCGTAACGAAGACCAAACGAGAATTGATGCTCAGGAGCGCCCGGTAAACGGTCGCCTTTAGCACCATCATAGTAGCTTTGGTATTGCGCTAGGTCGTCGCCTAATACACCAAATAAGTAAGGCGCATCTTCGGTTAATTCAGCCTTTGCATACGCATATGTTGCATACGCTGCCCAGTTATCACCAATCATTGCGCGAGTAGAAAGTTCAACACCTTTAGAATTAGCAGAGCCTGCGTTCGAGGTAATTAATTCTTGGCCATTTACAGTGCTGCTACCAACTTGCGCATCTTTCCAATCAACATTAAATAGCGCTGCATTGAAGTGTAGGCGGTTACGTAACCATGACGACTTAAAGCCTAGCTCGTAGTTGACTGTTGTATCTGGCTTGTAATCTTCTTCGTTTGGTAGAGCACAAACAATTTGTTGCTCAGGTAGTACATCAGGGCACGGGGCAATACCGTTACCACCACCAATACGGAAACCCTCACTCACGGTAAAGTAAGCAAGCACACCATTATCGAATGTATAGTTAGCATTAAACTTGAATAAGTTTCCGTTATCGCTGGCGCTTACATTTTCCATAACTAGATTATCGAGTGAATCAAAATCCCCTGAGTAAAGTGGTGTTGCAGAACCTGATGTTGTTGATACATCGTATTCGTAAAAACGAGCACCCAAAGTTACATCAAACTGATCTGTGATGCTGTAGCCGATTTCACCAAAAAGTGCTTTTTCAGTGGTTTCACTATCTGAAATTAGAATGTACTCAAGGTCTTGTTCAACATTTGGAATGCCGCCACCCCAGTACTCAGTCAGACCCGGCGTGTACTCACGATCATCTGAGTAGCTTTCTACTTTGTTATAGAAGCCACCTACAATCCAGTTAAAAGCACTACTGCTATTTGAAACTAAACGAAGTTCTTGCGTAAACGTATCACGGTCTGAGGTGTCGTGTGTATAGCCAACAAAAGAAGGGAAGTCGGCATAACCTGACCAAATATCGTAAAGAAGATCAGTTTGATCGCGCTGACCAGACTGTTCATAGCTAGACCAACCAGATGCAGATACCAGCTCAGCAAAACCAAGATCTGCTTTTACTTCTAAGCTTAATAAATCGTTTTCTTCTTCGCCAGGCTCAAGTACACGAGCTACGTTTTCGTACTTTCCTGGGATGCCTTGTAGCGCACTGCTATCAGCAAGTGAGCCGTATTGCGATGTTGAGTTACCGCCATTTTCTTGCTTTTGATAAAAGTAGTTAAGTGTTGCATCAACATCTTCGGTTGCAAGCCAACGCAGTGATAAACGTGCTGTGGTAATTTGCTCGTCGTTAACATCGCTTACGCTTTTTAAGTTGGCGTTTACATCGCTGCTGTCTGAAAAGTCAGGGTTCGGGTTTGACACTCCAGGCTCTTGAACAACGTGCGTATAGTCAATGTAACCAGGGTTATCGTAATAGTTTAAGCTGGCACGAAATGCGAGTTTTTCTTCAATAAGCGGAGTGTTGAATACCACGCCAAACTCACCGCCGGTGCCGTCGCTTTCGTTGATACTAAATACATCGCCTGTAACCTGACCTTCTGTTAGATCTAGATCGGGCTGCTTAAGTAAGTAACGGATCGCACCGCCTAAAGTTCCCGCGCCATAAAGTGTACCTTGTGGACCAATTAACACCTCTACACGGTCAACATCAGTTAAACGTAAGTCGATGCTAAGTGGAATTTCACCAACATAAGTGGCCACTGTGCCACTATCAGAAATACGATCAGAGGTATTTGTGTTTAAACCACGAACGATTATCGGAGAACCTTCACGGCCACCTTGATCAGAAATTGTTAAGCCTGGTACCCAGCGCGCGACATCTTCAAGATCACCAATGTTTTGGTCGCTAATTACATCGCCATTTAGGGCTGTGATATTAAGCGGTGCATCTTGCACTGAACCTGCACGTCGTGTTGCAGTGATTTGAATAGTTTCAATTGATTTATCAACTTCTATTGCATCTTCAGCTGCAAACGCCATATTGCTATTGATTAAAACCGCAGAAATTGCACTTGCAAGTAGAGCAGGCTTAAAGGTGTTCATGATTGATTCCGATTATGTTGTAGTAAATTTATGCTCAAAAATTAAACAAAGTTAATAATTTAAGCGTAATTCTAGAGTGAATTAGTGAATTTATATCCAATTATAATGTATTTTTATTCTTTTCGTCATGTCTTATTTGCAAAAAAATTCACGTTATTTGAATAAATACTCTAGTGAGGAGTCGTTAGTCATTGAAGGGACAATGAGTACACCCGTTGGTGCAGCACTTACCACGCTTTAAAAAGAACCAGCGGCTAAACACCATATAGTTGTTTTCTAATGTGTAATCGAGGTTTTCAATCAAATTACCATGCTGGTAAAAGGGTTTCGCAAAGGCTATTTGCTCAGCCAGGGGCTGTTCATATAGTTTTGATAAAAAGATATTTATCTGTTTTATAGTACACTCACGACATAAGCAGGATGTTGCATTATTAATAGGTAAGATTGCAGGCAGTTCGTTACACCAGCAGGCATTTATATCATCAGCACGACATGTTAATGAGGCACCGCAGTGTGAGCAGGTAAGGGTTGTCATTGAGTCAAGGATTAACCGGTCAGTTTAAAAGGTAAGCATAGCAAATGGATAAATTACACGCATTAAGTCAGTTCGCTTGTTTTGGGGAGTTTTGGGATGAGGCTATCACTGTAATTGCTGCCTGCCCAGATAGCCAAGAGGGTGAATATATATTGACCAAGACAGTATTTCGCCAAGTTCTAGAGCGGGCCATTAATGGTGAAATTGATTTTGATGATCTGGTGCTTTGGGCCAGTGTTTTAGAGTCTCGACAAGATATAGATGAGAGTGCCGTTGAAGGTGCTGTGTATGCTTTAAGTAATCATGAACAAATGGGTGAACTTACAAAGATGACATTAGTAAGGTTGTTAGCCTTGGTATAAAAATAACTCATCATTAGATGGTAGATTTCTATTACCATTAATTTTAGCTACAATGTGCGCCGTTTAATTTTTCGGTAATCACAGTGGCTAATATTTTTAATAACGCAGTTTTAGCGCTTCGCGCACAGCAAATGAGCGAATCAAGGCGCGAATTTAAAGCACGAGGTGCAAAGCTTACGCGTTGTGAGCGTTGTTTATTAGCTGAAAACTATTGCATTTGTGAAGGTGTTGAACAAGCGCAGTGTAATGCCGCAGTGTGTTTACTGATGTATCATAATGAAAGCTTTAAACCATCGAATACAGGGCGTTTGATTGCTGAAATTATTCCTGAAAACTATGCCTTTAAGTGGGACAGAACAGAACCTGATCACGCATTATTAGCCTTATTACAAGACCCACAATATCAGCCAATGGTGATTTTTCCGGCGAGTGATGTTGAAGATGAAACGCGAGTAATCGATGAAGTATCGCCACAGCAAGGTAAGCGCCCATTGTTTATCTTTTTAGATGGTACTTGGCGTGAAGCAAAAAAGATGATTCGCAAAAGCCCTTATTTAGATAACTTACCTGTATTGTCTATTACCCCAGAAAAGCTTTCAGATTATCGTTTACGAGTTGCTCCACATGAGCATCAACTTGGTACAGCTGAGGTCGCGATAATGGTGCTTGCGCTTGCTGGTGAAGTAGATGCTACACAAAAGCTCGAAACGCACTTTATAAAGTTTAGGGATGCATATTTACTAGGAAAGCGAAATAAAGGACGCCCAGAGTAATACTAATTTGCTTAATTAATCCCTCAAAATGATTAAGTATTGTTGCGGATTGGAATAACTATTTTCAGGCAAAAGAAAAGCGCGAACTATTGCTAGTCGCGCTTGCGGAATCTTCTTAATTTTTTGCATCCTGCAATTGAATCTAATCAACTCCCTAAACTTTGCCTATCCATGCGATTGCACTTTACTTTTTGGTTCTATGCAATGTAAGGCTTTCCAGCCTTGTTTCCTTGTCACTCCTTTACATCCATGCGGGTAATTTCTTTACCTATCCTTTACGCGTCGTCCTGACACTATCCATATGTTAGCAATTCCATTGCGATACCTTTCGGCCTGTCCTTTAATCCACTTTTGAAACATCCTGTATAACAACGTCCTGTTGTTATGCCATTTCACATCATCCTGATGTTGTCCTTAGTGTGTCATTCCATTGCGTTACTCTTCCTAAGCCTGTCCTTAGTTCCTTTTTATCCTAATGAACCTTATTCCGCGGTTTTATGAGTAATACTTCCATATCCGTTTACTCATTAAGCTTCTTGCTTAGTTGTTGTATATAAGTATAGGGAATTAGTGAGCATCGAATAGGTCAAAATCGCAATTAAAATAACGGTTACATTATTGTAATTAATAATAAATCACTATTTATCAATGTTTTAAGCTTTTTTAGGGGCAGTTTTTCGAGTTTTTTTACTCAATAACTGCCATTTAGGTGAGATATATCTTACAAGTAAGTTCTCAAATGGCAGTACATAAAGTTATAGGGGGAATATAAACGGGTGCACTTTTAGCAGAGTATAGGTAAAATATTTTGATAATTGTTATTATTTAGGTGCCAACAATGAAAAAAACAGCCTTACTGATTTTGACTACTTTAATGAGTACGTCAGCACTTTCTGCCGATGTGGTTAATATTTATTCGTTTCGTCAACCATTCTTAATTCAGCCAATTTTAGATGACTTCACCAAGCAGACTGGTATTAAAACCAATGTGGTGTTTGCGAAAAAAGGCTTAATTGAACGTGTGAAACGTGAAGGTAAGCACAGCAAAGCTGATTTGGTGCTTACTTCAAACTTTAGCGCACTTATTCAATTAGAAGATCTTGGCTTAACTCAATCAATAAAAAGCGATGTTATAGATGCAAATGTTCCTAGCACATTTCGTGATGCTGATGGCCAATGGATCGCTTTAACGAAACGAGTTCGTAATGTTTACTCTTCAAAAGAGCGTGTTGGCGCACTCGCTGATTTAAGTTATGAAGACTTGGCTGATCCCAAATATAAAGGCAAAATCTGTACTCGCTCAGGTAAGCATCCATACAATTTAGGTTTAGTTGCTTCTATGGTTGCGCACCATGGCGAAACAAAAACTAAACAATGGTTAGAGGGCGTTAAAGCCAATTTAGCACGTAAGCCACAAGGTAACGACAGAGCGCAAGTCAAAGCTGTGAAAGAAGGATTATGTGATCTGGCATTAGGCAACAGCTACTATTTTGGTAAAATGATGCAAGATGAGCAGCAAAAGTCATGGGCTGAAGCGGTTAATATTAACTTTCCAAACCAAACCAATCGTGGCTCACATATTAATGTTTCGGGTGTTGTTATGACGCGATACGCTAAAAATCCGGAAAATGCCTTGAAACTGATTGAGTATATGACCGACAATAAAGCGCAAAATATGTATGCTTCGGTCAATATGGAATACCCTGTAAAGCAAGGGGTTGCATTGTCTGAGATGGTTGCGTCATGGGGTGAGTTTAAAGAAGATAGTCTTGCTCTTGATGAAATAAGTAAATACCGTCCTGTTGCGTTAAAGCTTATTGACGAAGTAAAGTTTGACTTATAACGAGGTTTTTCCTCGTCTTTTATAAAAGCTGTTTTTTAACAGCTTTTATTTTATCTGGTATTAATCCACTTATGCATGTGAAGTTTTCGTTGTCGCGTTGGCAAGTATTGGCTTGGCTAATCGGTTTGCTACTTGTTACGCCGCTAGGTTTTTTATTGTTTGAATCTCTGCAAGGTGGTTCGGATGTCTTTCAGCATTTATTCGATACTGTTTTGTGGGACTACACGCGTAATACCCTTGTACTCATAGCTGGGGTTGGGCTATTGAGCTGTGTTATTGCGCTGCCGCTTGCGTGGTTGACTGCGTACTGTGAATTTCCTGGTCGAAAACACTTTGAATGGGCACTGATGCTGCCTTTGGCAATGCCAACTTATCTCATTGCTTATGTTTATACGGACTTACTTGATTATGCTGGGCCTGTGCAAATTGCGCTCAGGGACTGGTTTGATTGGCAGTCACCCGATGATTATTGGTTTTTTGATATTCGAACTTTGCCGGGTGCAATTATTATGATTGCATTAGTGCTGTATCCGTATCTTTATCTTATTTTTAAAACGGCCTTAAGAGAGCAATCTTTTAAATTAGTGCAAGCTAGTCAGTTAATGGGGTTATCGCCATTACAAAGCTTTTTACGGGTAAGTTTACCGCTTGGTCGAGGGGCGATTGTGGCAGGAGTTACGTTAATCAGTATGGAAGCTATGGCTGATTTTGCCACTGTTAATTACTTTGCAGTGAGCACACTAACGACCGCTGTTTACGATACCTGGCTTGGCTATTATTCATTAACCGCTGCGGCAAAAATATCAGGCATTATGCTGCTTATTTTGTTTCTCACTATTATGGTTGAGCGCTTTAGTCGTCGTAATCAAGCTGTGTATGAACGCCAGTCGAGCATTAACAGCGCAACTTTATATCGCTTTAAAGGTAGCACAGCATGGGCTGCAAGTTTAGTCTGCACAGTTGTGTTGGTACTTGCTTTTGTCTTGCCAGTTGGAGTGCTTGTTAAATACGCCATTGTTTATGCGGATGAAGCATGGAATGGGGCATTTTTTAATTATGCTTGGCAGAGCTTTAAAGTCGCCATTGCTGTCAGCCTAGTGACAATCCTTCTTAGCTTGTTGGTACTGTTTTATCAGCGTATTGCTAAACAAGCGTATCCACTCATTCCGGGGCGTTTAGCAAGTACGGGTTATGCGCTACCGGGTACGGTACTGGCGATTGCGGTATTGTTACCACTAACACAAATTGATGATGCACTTAATCAATGGCTTGAACCAATAGGTTTATCGCCGGGTTTACTTCTGAGTGGGACATTATTTGCGATGATTTTTGCGTATATTGTGCGCTTTTACGCGATTGCACATGGCGCCCTTGAAAGCAGCTTTTTACGTATTAGCCCTTCTCTTGATATGGCAAGTCAATCTATGGGTAAAAGTGCATTTCAAACCTTGTATAAAGTACATCTGCCTTTACTTAAACGCGGCATTTTAACCGCTGGGCTTCTGGTATTTATTGAATGTATGAAAGAGCTACCCGCGGCCTTGTTATTACGACCGTTTAATTTTGAAACTCTTGCAACTCATGTTTTTCAATATGTTAGTGATGAGCAGTTAGAGTTAGCGTCTATCTCAGCCCTGTTTATTGTGTTAGTCGGGCTTATTCCTTTGTATTTCGTTAATCGTTCGATGGAGCAAAATCATTCATGAGTCATTTGATAATTAAAAATTTAGCTTATCAATACAATGGCACTAAGGTATTGGATGCGCTTAATTTGAATGTTGAACAAGACGAAATCGTTTGCCTGCTTGGGGCAAGTGGTTGCGGTAAAACAACGACTTTAAAAGCGATTGCCGGAATTATAGAGCCCTCACAAGGTTTTATGAGCATTGATTCGCTTGTCGTTAATGACGACAAGCATTTTGTTGCACCAGAAAAACGTAATATTGGCATGATGTTTCAAGATTACGCGTTATTTCCTCACTTATCGGTGAGCGACAATATTGCATTTGGTTTAACCAATATGAGTAAGTCGCAAAAGCGTGAGCGCGTGGATGAAATGCTGAGCTTAGTTAAGTTAACTGGCTGTGCAGAACGTTATCCGCATCAATTATCAGGTGGTCAACAACAGCGTGTTGCAATTGCTCGTGCGCTTGCTTATAAACCCAGCTTGTTATTACTTGATGAGCCATTTTCTAATATCGATACGCAGGTTCGCTTTGAGTTAATTGCCGACATCCGCCGTATCATTAAAGCTCAGCAAGTATCAGCAGTGTTTGTTACCCATTCGAAGGAAGAGGCGTTTGCGTTTGCTGACACCTTGGCTGTAATGCATGGTGGAAAAATAGCCCAACAAGGCTCATCAGAACAGTTATTTAGCCAACCTAACTCAAAGGAGGTTGCAGAGTTTCTTGGTACAGGCATATACTTAACGGCGAAAGTCTTAACGCCAACTGAATACGAAACGGCGTTTGGTGTAATACATTCACTCACAGTAAATAACAGTGCTCACAAACAAGGGCAAGTTTATGTACGGCCTCATTATATTCAGTTATGTGAAGCTGATCAGAGTGATGAAAATAGCCTGACAATTTTGCACAGACGCTTTATAGGCACACGTTATGTTTATCGTGTGAATATAGCGGGGCAGGAGTGTGAAGTCGCTGCAGAGCAAGACCGCGTGTTTGCAGTTGAGCAGCCTGTAAAAATAAAAATAATGCCGCACACAGTCAATTTTTTTCATGATTAGTACTGCTTAACAATCTTGAATTCTTGGCTAGGTGCAAATAACGAGAAGCTAAGGATTCACTATGGCGCAAGCGCAATCTGGGATTTGTGCTGAAGCAAACTTACATGGTTTGCACCTGTTTTTTAATGTTTATGATGGCCATGACGAGTCATTACGTAAAAAGCTAAAACGCGTGAGCGTCATTCAAGATGAGTTTGCGGATCAGTTCTCAGAAGCCATGCTGTCGTGCGTGGTTGCGCTTGGTGCGCAATATTGGCCGCATATTTTGCCTGAGTTTATTCCAAGTCAATTACAAAGCTTTCCTAATGTGACTCATAGTGAACATGTTATGAGTGCACAGCCATTTGATTTATTTGTTCAAATTCGTTCAGACCGTGAAGATGTTAATCATCTTTTTGCCCTACAGATCCTGAAATTATTTACGCCAGATGTAGAGCTTGTGGAGCAAGTGCGTAACTTTCGTTTTTTAGATGGCCGCGACTTTAACGGCTTTATTTATGCGGGTGACACCCCTCATGGTAGACAAAAACGCAGTACGGCATTGATAGACAGACCGGGGCATTTTGAAGATCAAGGCAGCTACATTCATGTTCAGCGCTTTGTGCACGATTTAAGTGTTTGGCAACATTTGTCGTTATCAGAGCAAGAGCAAATTATGGGGCGTACTCGGCTTGATAACACCTTAATTATGCCTGCACTCGAAACTAGTCATGCAGTTCGTAGTGAACTAAAAGATGAAAATGGCCAGCCGTTGATACTTAATCAGAGCATGCCGTTTGGTGATGTTCATAAGCAGGGTATTTTAATGGTGTCATGTGCCGCGCAAGGTGATGCGTTTGAGCAGGTATTAAAGAGTCGCTTGGGGCAGGGCGATTGCTACGACCATTGGCTTGATTTTACTCAAGCCGATATGGGGTCGGCGTTTTTCGCCCCGTCAGTAAACTTTTTGAAGCAGCTTTAAACTGTATCGAATAAAGTGCGCACGCGATCAAGCGTGACATCTATTTCAGAAATCTTTGCAGGAGCGATAAAAATTGTGTCGTCACCTGCAATTGTACCAAGTACCCCATCAGCTTTACCTAATGAGTCTAGTAAGCGCGCGATAAGTTGTGCTGCACCTGGGCTGGTACGAATAATAATCATCATTTCGTTATGCATAATATCGATAACGAGTTGACGCAATGGGCTTTTCGCTGTTGGTACTCCCATTTCAGCGGGTAAGCAATACACCATTTCTTGTTTTGCATTACGGGTGCGTACCGCGCCAAACTTACTTAACATGCGAGAGACTTTACTTTGGCTTATGTTGTCGAAGCCTTGATCTTTTAATGCTTCGACAATCTCACCTTGTGAGCCGAAGTTTTCTTCTTTTAATAGCGCTTTGAACGCTTTGATTAGTGCTTCTTGTTTGTCTTGTGGTTGCATGTTGCCGTATCTGTAGTCATAAAACGTGAAGTAATTCTACACAACTCTGCATACTTATGCAGTACTAGTTTACATTTCTCGCCCTAAATGCTGTGTGTTTACAGTATAGTTTACAACTATGGTCGAAATTATACGCGAAATAAGCAGGATAAATTTGTTTTTAGTCGCTAATTTCATTATCTTTAGGGCCACAAATATTTCCTACCTCAAATTACGGAGAATTCCAATGAAAGTTGCTGTTTTAGGCGCAGCTGGCGGTATCGGCCAAGCATTGTCTTTATTATTAAAAACAAGTTTACCTGCAGGTTCTGAATTATCATTATACGATGTTGCCCCTGTTGTTCCTGGTGTAGCGGTTGATCTTTCTCACATCCCAACAGACGTTAAAGTTGAAGGTTTCGGTGCTGATAACCTAGACGATGCTTTAGTTGGTTGTGATATCGTTCTTATCCCAGCGGGTATGCCGCGTAAGCCGGGTATGGACCGTGCGGACCTTTTCAACGTAAACGCAGGTATCATCAAAACATTAGCTGAAGGCATCGTTAAAAACTGTCCTAAAGCGTTAGTTGGTATCATTACTAACCCAGTAAACGGCACTGTGCCAATCGTTGCTGAAGTATTCAAAAAAGCGGGTACTTACGATGCTGGCCGTGTATTCGGTATCACAACACTTGACGTGATCCGTTCAGAAGCATTTGTTGCTGAACTTAAAGGTTTAAGCGCTACTGACGTTAAAGTTCCAGTGATCGGTGGTCACTCAGGCACAACAATCCTTCCTCTTCTATCTCAAGTTGAAGGTGTTACTTTCACTGACGAAGAAGTGGCAGCATTAACTCCACGTATCCAAAACGCAGGTACTGAAGTTGTTAACGCTAAAGCGGGTGGCGGTTCAGCGACTCTTTCAATGGGTGCAGCAGCAGCACGTTTCTGTATGTCTTTAGTTAAAGGCTTACAAGGTGAAGAAGTGGTTGATTACGCATACGTTGCAGTTGAAAACGGTGACGCAGCATACTTTGCACACCCAGTACGTTTAGGTAAGAACGGTGTTGAAGAAATTCTTTCTTACGGTGAATTAAGCGCTTTCGAAGAGCAAGCTAAAAACGACATGCTTGAAACGCTTAATAAAGACATCCAAGAAGGTGTTGATTTCATCAACGGTTAATTCCGATAGATGATAGGTGCTATTAAAGCACCTAAAACAAATAAAGCACCTAAAACAAAAAAGCCTGCATATGCAGGCTTTTTTAATGGCTCGAATAAATAGAGTTTAATGATCGCGGGCAACGGCGATGCGTGCCAAGCTCTCTAATGCTTGCTTGTATGGCGTTTCTGGTAAAAATGCAATACAGGCGATGGCTTTATCTGCCTCTTGCTCTGCCTTTTGCATTGTAAACTCAAGTGCTTTGGTATCAGCTAACGCCTCAAGAATACTGTCTAGGTGATCCATACCATTGCCAAGTTCAATTGCTTCACGAACGAGCTTGATTTGCTCTGGCGTGCCTTTTTGCATGGCATAAATAAGCGGTAAGGTAGGTTTACCCTCGGCTAAATCATCACCAATATTTTTACCAAGTTGCTCAGCATCGGCGTTGTAATCAAGCACATCATCAACAAGCTGAAAGGCTGTTCCTAAATGCATGCCATAAAGGTTTAATGCCTCAAGCGTTTTATCATCTTGTTCAGTGATAATTGCTGCAAGGCCAGTTGCTGCTTCAAATAACTTAGCTGTTTTGCTGTAAATGACCTGCATATAGCTTTGTTCTGTGGTGTCAGGATCGTTACAGTTCATTAGCTGTAATACTTCACCTTCAGCAATGACATTCGTTGCATCAGCTAAAATTTCCATGATTGGCATTTTACCAAGACCAACCATCAACTGAAATGAGCGTGTGTAAATAAAATCACCAACTAGCACGCTAGCGGCATTGCCAAACTCAGCATTTGCTGTAGGCGTACCACGACGTAAATGTGACTCATCAACAACATCATCATGCAGTAAAGTTGCAGTGTGAATAAATTCGATGATAGTGGCCAGTGTAATGTGGTCTTTACCTTCATAGCCTAAAGCTTTTGCTGCTAAAATGGCCAACATAGGGCGAACACGCTTACCACCGCTGTTTACTATATATAAACCGAGTTGCTTGACCAATGCGACATCTGAGCGCATTTGGGCATGTATAAGTTGATTGACGTCATTCATCTCATGATCGATTAACGTCTGGATAGCTTTTATATCCATTGATCTCCGAGCCAATATTTATGGGTATACGAGGCTGATTGTACAACAAAAAAAGCACTTGCTCGATATTTTGTGCTGATTCAGTAAAAAAACACTGTAAAGTTTTTTATTTTAAATCAAATTTGAACAGTTAATTGTAGTTGTTTGGTTGAATAGTAAACATGCTTGCATTTATTTAACGGCGCTTTTGACGTGTTAATTTAATTGTCATGAGATCGTAAAAACCGCTTGGCATACGGTGTTTTTAGGATAGAATAAGGAAAAATATTGAATTGCTCTCAATGCAGCTATTTTTTATTCATTTTATAGCAAAAGAGGCTTGCTAGTTTTTGCGCATTAGCGTAAACTTCGCGCCCTATTGAAGAATATTTTAGTTGCGTCGATTTGAGGGCGCACAGACGGAGTTAATTATGTACGCGGTTTTCCAAAGTGGTGGTAAACAGCACCGTGTGACTGAAGGTCAAACAATTCGTCTTGAAAAATTAGACGTTGAAACTGGTGCAGCAGTTGAATTTGATTCAGTACTTTTAGTTGCTGATGGTGAGAAAATCGAGATCGGTGTACCGTTCGTAAACGGTGGTAAAGTAACAGCTGAGGTTGTTTCACACGGTCGCGGTGAGAAAGTGAAGATTGTTAAATTTAGACGTCGTAAGCATTCTCGTAAGCAAATGGGCCATCGTCAATGGTTCACTGAAGTTAAAATCACTGGCATTAGCGCTTAATTAGAGGTACTGAGAAATGGCACATAAAAAAGCAGCTGGTAGTACTCGTAACGGTCGCGATTCAGAAAGCAAACGCCTAGGTGTTAAGCGTTTTGGTGGCGAATCAGTTCTAGCGGGTAGCATCATTGTTCGTCAACGTGGTACTCGTTTCCACGCTGGCGCAAACGTAGGTATCGGTAAAGACCACACTATCTTCGCAAAAGCAGATGGTAAAGTTCAATTCGAACAGAAAGGTCCTTTAAACCGTAAATACGTAAATATCGTAGCTGAGTAATCATCTCGATATTTGAAAAACCCCGCCTTTGCGGGGTTTTTTGTTTTAAGGCAAATAATAAGGCGTGTAAATATATATCTAAGCTAAGCCTGCAATCAGAAGGGCTTAGGTATATAATAGAGTTATTAACAAGCCAATCTTAAAGTGAGTAATCATGAAGTTTGTAGATGAAGTAGAAATTCGTTGTGACGCGGGTGATGGCGGCAGCGGTGTCGTATCTTTCCGACGTGAAAAATATGTACCAGACGGCGGTCCTGATGGCGGCGATGGCGGCGATGGCGGCAGCGTTTATCTACAAGCCGATGAAAACTTAAATACCTTAATTGACTATCAATTTGAGCGTTTTCATAAAGCAGAGCGCGGCACAAATGGCCAAAGCCGTAACATGACAGGTAAAAAGGGCGCTGATTTGACGCTTAAAGTACCTGTAGGTACGCGTATCACTGACGTTGACACTGAAGAGTCACTAGGTGATTTAACTAAACATGGTCAAAAAATTGTAGTTGCGAAAGGTGGTTTCCATGGCTTGGGAAATGCACGTTTTAAATCAAGTACTAACCGTGCACCACGTCAAAAGACACTAGGTACACCTGGTGAAGTTCGCAGCCTACGTTTAGAGTTAATGTTACTTGCAGATGTTGGCTTACTTGGCTTACCAAATGCCGGAAAATCAACGTTTATTCGCAGTGTTTCAGCAGCGAAACCAAAAGTGGCGGATTATCCGTTTACGACGCTAATTCCTAACTTAGGCGTGGTTCGTCCTGATGCAAATAAATCATTTGTGATTGCTGATATTCCAGGTCTTATTGAAGGGGCTTCAGAAGGTGCAGGGCTTGGTATTCGCTTCTTAAAGCACTTAGAGCGTTGTCGTGTATTACTACACATTATTGATATTATGCCAGTTGATGGCACCAACCCTGTTGATAATGCCTTTGCAATTATTAACGAGCTGCACCAATACAGCCCTAAACTTGCAGAAAAGCCGCGTTGGTTAGTTTTCAATAAGATTGATTTATTGCCGGAAGATGAAGCCGAAGCGCTATGTAATGAGATTGCTCAAGAGCTAGGTGAAGAAACTAATGTTTACCGCATCTCTGCAGCAAATAAGCAAAATACCCAAGCATTATGTCATGACATCATGGCGCTGCTTGATAGTATGCCGAAAGAAAAATTTGCTGAAGAAGAGAAAGAAGAAGTTGAATTTAAGTGGGATACTTACCATCAGAAAGCAACATCTCAAGACGATGATGATTGGGATGACGACTGGGACGATGATGACTACGATGTAGAAGTTATCTACCAACGATAAAATTTGAAACTGAAAAGGAGCCATGCGCTCCTTTTTTATTAATAAGAAAAAAGTATTAAGGTTTAGTGTGAAAATTTCAATGATTGCTGCTATGGCAAATAACCGAGTAATAGGTCAAGACAACCAAATGCCATGGCATTTACCTGCCGATCTGCAACACTTTAAAAAAGTAACCATGGCAAAGCCGGTGATCATGGGGCGTAAAACGTTTGAATCAATTGGTCGTCCATTACCTGGCCGTCAAAATATTATTATTACTCGTAATGCAGATTACAGTGCACAAGGCATTGAGGTAGTCACTTCGCCTGAGGCAGCGTTGGCATTAGTCGCTGATGTTGAAGAAGTCATGATTATTGGTGGCGGAAATATCTACGAACAGTTTTTACCTCAGGCTGAGCGATTATATTTAACGTTCATCGATCTTGAAGTTGAAGGTGACACTCAGTTTCCAGATTACGAAAGTGTTGCTAATTGGACGGTTGCTGAGCAAGAACAGCATCAGCCTGATAACAAAAACCCTTATTCGTATACCTTTGTAACCCTGTATAAAAATTCGTAACATTATTGCGGTAAAACTAATTGGTTGGTATAATAATGCCCGATATTTCTACGAAGAAAGTATTGCATAAGGGCAAAATATGATGAAGTTATCTAACTTATTACTCGTGGCGGCAGTTGTTTCGGCTTCGGTTGCGTATACCGCACCAGCGAAAGCTGATGACCAATTAGCTGTATCTATCTGTGAATATATCGCGGCAGATGATAAAAACCGTTTACGTGATAAGCTTAAGAGCTCACGTGTTAAAATTCGTAACATTTTTGACGCTGTAAAATGTAATGGTAATAATATGCTTCGTCATGCTATCGAGAGCGGTGCTGCTGATACTGGTGAGTACATTGTTAAGAACTTATCAAAAAGCTCTTTAGAAGATGGTGCTGACATCGCATGGGCTGAAGCAAATGGCCATGGTGGTTCACCACTAATCGCTGTTATTAAGGACCGCGCAGGTCTTTAATACTAAAAGTAAACAGATTTTGAAAAAACCGCACAGAGTGCGGTTTTTTTATTTGTATTATGCCAATACGTAATAATGCTTAATCATGCTGAGACAATAAAAAGAGTAAGCCCAGCGATAGGCTAGGCTTTAGTCAACATTCGTGTTTTTAATTGTTAACTAAACTTATCAGTTTCCTTTTCTAAATCAGTTGTTAGACCTTTAATTAGATCAGTTGCTGTGTGCGCTTGATTAGAAACATCTGCCGTTTGTGATGCTGTATCAGAGATGATAACGATACGTTTGGCAGTGTCTTCGCCTGCATCGAGCTGTTCTTTAGCGGCAATTGCGATTTGGTCGCTCATTTGTGCTATGGCACTTAGTGAGCTGGCAACACGCTTTAACTCATCATTGGCTTTTGTGGATTTTTGCACGGTTTGTTCACTGGTTGAAATACTTAGCGAGACAGCAGATTTGGCATCCTGAGTTGCTGCTTGTAACTTGCCAATCATATTACGTATTTCTTCTGTGCTGGTTTGTGTGCGCTGAGCAAGTCCGCGAACTTCGTCGGCAACCACAGCAAAGCCTCGCCCTTGTTCGCCGGCGCGCGCAGCTTCTATTGCCGCATTAAGCGCAAGTAAGTTAGTTTGCTCAGCAATACCTTGAATAACGCTGAGCACATTTGCGATGTTATTTACTTCATCATCAAGCACTTGAATATTATTACCAGCGCTGTCAATTTGTTGCTCTAAAAGCGCGATAGTGTCAGCAGCCTCGCTGGTTAAGTGGCTGGCACTTTGACCTTGTTGCTCCGCCTCTTGCACTGAGTAGGCCGCTTGTTCTGCATGTTCAACAACTGTTTGCGCCGAAGCTGTTAACTCAGTGATAGCAGAAGCAACCATTTGAGTTTCTTCGTTGAGGCTACGAGTAAGTTTATCGAGCTCAACAGAGCGTGATTCGTTATCAACACTTTGGTTCTTTAGGCTATCTGTAACGCCTTTTATACCGTCCACAACGCCACGTAAGCCTTGCTGCATGTAATGCATAGCAGCAATAATGCTTTCAGGTGGGGCATCTTGGCGAATATGTGAGTTTAAGTTGCCGCGAGAAACGTTTTTAACAATACCGATTACTTCGTCAATTTCGCCGCCTAAGGCATTGGTGAGTGATGAGCCAAAGCGAGCAATAGCAAAAGTAAGTGCAATAGTGATGAGCATTGATAAACCCAGCAACCACTTTGCGGTATTCCAATAACGTTCATCAACTTCCTTGGCGCTAATACCTGTACCAACATACCAGCCAAACAGCGGTGTTTTTTGTACTACAGAGGTTAAATCAACGGTTTCTCCATCTCGCACTGAATCCCAGTGATAGGTGATGATTTTATTGGTTGTATTACCCACGAGGTTTTCGACCATACGGCCGATGCTGTTGCCACTGGCATCTTTAAAATCGTTAAAGCTGGTGCCGTGCAGTTCAGGGTCGTGAGGAGTCGCAACAAAATCTAAGTTGTTGTCGACAACATAAACATATTCTGATTCGTGGTATTTATTTTCACGAAGCACCTGAATAGCGAGTTGTTTTGCTTGTGCTTCTTCGAGTTGATTGTTTTTAACCATCAACTCAAATTGCTCAACAATATTGGTGGTGCTCTTCATGAGCTGGTTGATACGCGCGATGTTGTCGCTTTCGCTGGCATGGCGTAAAGATTGTAAGCCAAGTAAAGCTATCGCAGATAACGCAATAAACATAGCGATAGCAAATAAGGTGATTTTTGTTTTTAAAGCTAATCCTGATAACACAGTCAGCCTCCTTTATTATTTCCCCTTATTACTTCTACCACGTTTGTATTATTTTATTAAGTAAAAATGACAGCGTTATCATGATATTTGCTCAAGTACCTATTTAGAGCTTCAGTTCGGCTTCTGTAAGCGCTCGATATTCACCGCTTGCAAGGCTTTCGTCGAGGGTGATGTCAGCTATTTTTTCACGATGTAATTCAACAACTTTATTACCTACAGCGGCAAGCATTCGCTTAACTTGATGGTATTTACCTTCGCAAATAGAAAGGCGTAAGCTGTAGCTTGCAAGTTTTTCAACAATAGCAGGGCGAGTTAGCTCTTTCTCGTTGTGCAATTGCACCCCTTGCTCTAACGCTGCAATTGCCTCGTCTTCAATAGGTTCTTGAGTTTCAACTAAATACGTTTTGAATTTGTTATGCTTTGGTGCGGTAATTTTATGCGACCAGTCACCGTCATTAGTGATCAGCACTAAACCTGTGGTATCGATATCTAATCGACCTGCAACATGAAAGTCGCTCATGTTTGGCTCATTGATTAAATCAAATACAGTAGGGTGAAGGTCATCTTTATTAGCGCATACATAACCTGCAGGCTTATGTAGCATGTAGTAGCGTTTACCTAAAAATACTAGTGGCTCACCTTGCCAGCGAATATCATCATCTTGTGTTACAGACAAATCGAATGAGGTAATCACCTCACCATTAACAGTGGCGTATTTGCGTTTAATACCAGCTCTGGTCTTACTGCGCGGTAACTCAGCAATATGGCTAATAAATTTATCTAAACGGCATGGAAATTTCATTGGGATCACATTTTTAGTCAGCTACAATGGCGGCGAGTATAGCGGATACTAGTTACCTATGACAGTACAGCAAGGACAAATATTACAGCACTACCAAACAGAGATAGCGAATGGCAACTTAACTGAGGATGTCGCTCAAAGAGCAGCTATAATCGCACTGGATCAGTTATCACAATTGCTAACTACGCCAAGTCATTGGTGGCAAAGAGCAAAGCCGATTAAAGGTGTGTATTTGTATGGCCCTGTTGGTCGCGGTAAATCAATGCTAATGGATATATTTTATCAACGAGTTAGCATTGAGGGTAAAATCCGTTTGCATTTTCACCATTTTATGAAGCAAGTGCATGAGCGCTTAACTCAGCTGCAAGGGCAGAAAAATCCGCTAAATGTGATTGCTAAAGAATGGGCAGAGCACATTCGCTTGATTTGTTTTGATGAGTTTTTTGTGTCTGATATTGGCGATGCCATGATCTTAGGAGGCTTATTTAAAGCCTTGTTTGAGCAGCAAGTAGTGTTAGTCGCGACCTCAAACTGCCAACCGGAGCAGTTATATCGCAACGGTTTACAGCGAGCACGATTTATACCCACTATCGATTTATTAAATGAGCATTGCCATGTTTTAAGTGTTGAAGGCGACACAGATCATCGCTTTCGCTTTGGCAAACAAACCGCATATTATTTTATTAATAACAAAGAGGCGCTAACAGAGCGCTTTTTAGAGCACGAGCAAGCTATACAAAAGCAAACAACGATAGAGGTTTGCCACCGCGAGCTTAGCTGTGTAATGCAAGCTCAAGACGCCATTATGTTTGATTTTATGACACTTTGCTCAGGACCCAGAAGCACCGCGGATTATATTTATTTGGCAGAGTGTTTTCAGCGTGTTTATTTACTCAATGTGCCAGTAATGGGGCGTGGAGCAACGGGAAAACAAATTGTGCATGGCATTGAAGATAGTTATCAGCGAGAAAAACAGGATTTACAAGAACACTTTTTAGATGATGAAGCACGGCGCTTTATTGCTTTGGTTGATGAGTTTTATGATCGCAACCGATTACTGGTGATCTCGGCCGAGGTCGGTATAAGCGATTTATATCAAGGGCAAAAGCTGGCATTTGAGTATGCGCGTACCGAGTCTCGACTAGTTGAGATGCAAAGCTGGAAAAGATAAAAGGCGCATTTTAAATGCGCCTTTGTTGTCAGCCTAGCTGGGGATCTTCATATGAAACGGTTAAAAGCTATATTGAGCACCTACATATACGTAGCGACCAGCACCACCGCCGTATGCGCTATAGTAGTTACCACGGCCATATGGATAGAAGTCACCTTTATTATCAAACACGTTATTTACACCACCGAATACGCGCAGTTGGCTCTGTTCACCAAGTGACATGGTGTAAGACGCTGAAAGGCTGTGCTTTAAGAACGAGCCATAATCTTGGTAGGCAAGTTTTTCTGGGTTACTGATACAGGTATCTTCACCAGCCTCACAGCGGGCATCGTTTTCGGCAATATACTCTTGATAGTCTTCTTCAAGACTCTGGCTTGCTTTAAACGAGCCTAAGTAATTTGTGCGCCAGCGAATACGTAAGTTATCGTTACGCCATGTAACTGACATTGATGCTTTATCTTTGCTGCTGCCATAACCTGCGTAGTGACTGGTTACCAAGCTGCCATCAAGGCCTTCATAAGTTTGCGAGTTTTCGATTACATGGTTGTAATCTAGTTTAAACGACAACTGACCCAGGTTATCTAAGTCTAATTTGTACTGTGCAACCACGTCATAACCGCGCGCTGTTAGCTCATCGAGGTTATATTGACGTTGCAAGATTTTAATAATATTACCTTCGCTGTTACGGGTAATGTCATTACAAAATACGTTGTCTTCGCCCCATGCTGCTTCTGAGTTGTAGCACTCACGCATGATGTTTTCATTACTGATCTGCGAAATCGCATCAACAATGGCGATATCATAGTAATCAACGGCAAGATTAAAGTTTTCTAAAAAGGTTGGAGCCACTGTAACCCCAAAGGTATAGGTATCAGCGGTTTCTTCTTTTAGGTTTTCGTTACCAGTACCCGGTGAATAGCTGTTGTTCTCATCGCTAAACTCAAAGTTAGGATCAGCAGCAAGTTGTGCTGCTAATGTAGGCTCCTTACGGCAGTTATCGTGACCTGGTTTAGTCGATGTTGCCGTTAAACCGTCACAAATATCGTCATAGCTGTCGTAATCGCCACGTGGTGGTGACATAAGCTCGGTGATCGTTGGCGCACGTTGAGCTCGGGCGTAGTTTGCTCTAAATGCATAGCCCTCGATTGGCTCCCAAAATACACCTAGCTTGTAGCTGGCAACGGTGTTGACGTTTTCCATGCTGTAGTTAGCTAAACGTAATGAAGTTTCTGCGCTTAAGCTTTTTGCTAAAGGAGCATCTTTTAACAGCGGGATCGCAAGCTCTGCAAAGGCTTCGTAGACTTCAGCTTCACCATAAAAATTTGGTACATAGTTAAAGGTAATACCGCCAGCTTTCATGTCGTCGCTGGTTGATAGGTCTTGGCTGTCTTTACGGTATTCACCACCAAATACTGCGGATACTGAGCCTGCTGGTAATTCAAATAAATCACCCGTTATGTAGCCAACCACACCGTATTGCTTTATTTCGGTATCAATAATTGGGTTAGTGCGGATCCAAGCCGCCATCTCTTCGGTGATAGAGCCTTCACCAAATAAGTTAATTGGTACACAGCCTTCAGCGCGAGCTGCTTCATCAATACATTGAATGGTGCCATCCGCTAACTGTTCAGCTTGCAAAGCTTGATTAAGTTTTACGGTATTTAATTCATTGCTGCGAATTTGGTGCTGGGTAAAACGACCATAACTTGCAGATAGATCCCAGTCCCACTCATCGTTAAATAACGTGCCTTGAAGACCTGCCCAGCTACGAATCGTTTTACGGGTATTATCTGTGCTGATATTACCGACTTCGCTGAAGCGGCGATCCCAATAAATGCGATCTTTGTATGGGTTGGCATCGAGGATTTCTTGCGGCACATACGGGTTGTCGATTGGGATATAACCCGGTGCTACATCTGCAAGGGGCTCGCCAGTAGTAGGGTCGTAACGTGGTACATACGCACCTTCGTATTCATCTTCAGGCGACTTATTGTTAAACGAGCCACTTTCGCTGTATTGAACTTGTGCGTAAAACATCACATCGTCAGTTAAGTCATAATCAATTTTAACTGCCGCAGACACGTTATCGCTTGGAACATCAAGCATTACGTATTGATTTGAGTTAATACCGTAAATTTCTTCATTGCCTTTCCAGTCATCACGTAGAGTTTGACCGTCATACCAAAACTGCGTGTCGTTGCGGCTGTTTTCTAAAAATACACCGCCCGGAATACCATCACTTTTGCTAACCCAGTCAGCTTGCGTGATGTCACGCATACATTGATCGCCATCTGCTGTTTGCATTACATTACACATGCGATCTGGATCGTAATCGTAACTATCTTCAATTTGTGCGCGTTTACGATCGTAAAAAGTCATACCAAAATCACGGTCCCAGTTGGCACTGAAATAAGCGTAGCCACGCTCATTAGCAAACGAGGTACCGTAGTTTAAATCAAGGGTAAATTCTTTACCGCCGCCATCAGTGGTTTCACCTGTGTTCGCTTTAAAATCAAAGCCTTCTTTTTTTGATTGGGTGATAATATTCACCACACCTGCTACGGCATCAGCGCCATAGGTCGCCGATGCACCGCCACTGATTATCTCCACGCGCTCTACCATGCCGCTTGGAATGGTATTTAAACTAACATAGTTGCCGCTGTAGCTATTTGATACAACACGACGGCCATCAATCAGTGTTAGAGTGCGGTTAGCACCTAAATCTCGTAGTTGGACGGTAGATAACCCCGTTGCTGAAACACTTGATTGGCTGGTGGTGTTACCTATGCTCTCACTTAGAGCTGGCATGTTATCAACAAGAATATCTGATAAATTGGTTAAACCGGTATCGGCAATGGCTTCACGGTCCATTGTGACCAGCGGTGTAGGAATTGAAAAGCTATCACGCTTAATACGCGAACCCGTTACAACAATTTTTTCAGGCTCTTCAGTTTGTTCATTAGCTGTTGGGGTGGTGTTGGCGGTGCGGGCAATCTCAGCTTCATTGGCAAATGCATGTTGGCTAAAACCACTGGCAACAGCAAGTGCAATAGCACAGGGTTTGGTTAGTAGATTTCTCACAGGTGTTCCTAGTTGTTTTATTTTTAATTTTTAGAACCAGAGTGATGCTCTTTTTAAGGGCAGTTAAAATTTACAGTGAGCAACACTCTGGCTGGTCGGTATTGACGTAAAAATATTTATAGAAATGTGAACTTAACTACAATCTTAGGTGGCTCGTTTATGTCTCTATTTTATATCTACTGAATATCTATTTATTTAAAATCAGCGAGTTAAGAAATGTTCATTGTTAACTGTTTTGCAACGTTAAAGCTGGTGAAAGAAACGCTTTTAAGATAAATTGATAGGGCTTTATACTGCTGTACTTCTAAAATGGGGTTTTATTTAGAGTTAATGGAAACATCTAATCGCGCGTATCGGCTGGGTTCTTGTGTTATTAACCCACTCGAAAACAAACTTAACTGTAATGGTACTGAACAGATACTACAGCCTAAGTTTGTTGAACTATTAGGGTGTTTAGTCGCACGGTATCCTGAGCCCATCACACGCGAAGAGCTCATTAATCATGTGTGGGATGGTAACTTTTATGTTGGTGAAAAAGCCTTAACAAATGCTATTTGGCATCTACGAAAAGCATTTAAAGAACTCGACCCAGAAAAAACTTACATAGAGACACTACGTAAAACGGGCTATCGTGTTTTGTTAAAGCCTGAGCCAATAGATACAGCTGATAAAGAAAAGTCAGTGGGTATTAGCATCACTACTGCGCAAATTCGTCAGCTGTTTGTGGCAATGTGTGTAATTAGTCTTGTGGTAATGTATTGGCTGTTCTCTTCGCCTTCGGAACAAATAAAGTCAAGCTTTGTGTTACCGCTTAATAGCATCGAAAGTGTTACTGCAAGCCCAGGTCGCGAGATTTACCCTTCAATTTCTAATGATCAGCACTATTTGGTGTATTCATGGCGACAGCTCGGTAAACCAAATAACTTATATTTACGCGATTTACATTTTCCTGAGCATCCAGCCAAGCAACTAACTGACTCTCCTTATACAGAAGGGCGCTCTGTGTTCAGCCCAGATGCAAATACTTTGTACTATTACCGCATGGGGTCTGATGTCTGTGAAATTGTTAAGTTGTCTTTGATTAATGCCACCAGTGTCGTATTAGGGGAGTGTAGTAATAAATATCCGACTGATCTCGATATTAGTAGTGATGGTAAAACCTTAGTCTATATTGCTGATCACACCACGCAATCAGGTGACTATGTCACTCGTATCAAACTGCTCGATTTACAGGCAAAACAAACAAATGAAACGTTTATTCCTTGTAATGATGACTGCGAAACTGTGTATGAGTCTGTGTCGTTTTCACCAGATGCACAGCGAGTTGTGGTTACGCGTAATGTTAAAAACAACCAAAAAGCGCTGTTTTTAATTGATGTAAAAACAGGGCAAAGCCAACGCCTAACTCATGATTTTGTTGATATTCATGGTGTAGATTGGCATCCATCTAAAGCGCAATTGGCGTTTAGTGCAGTTGAGGGTGGCAAACGTTATGGCTACTTCTACGATATTGATAATCAAACCCTAATCAACACGCAAATCGCTGGCATGAGCTCTCCTAACTACAGTAGCGATGGCAGTGTTTATTATCATCAGTGGGATTTAGATAAGGTGATCACGCGTCTGAAAATAGACGAACAAGTGGCCAGTTCACCGTTTTCTATGTTATCGACCAATTTTAGCTCGCTATTCCCAGAATATAATCAGCAGCAAAACAAACTGCTGTATGTGTCGAATGAATCGGGCAGTTCACAGCTTTGGATTGTTAACCCCGATAGCAGCTCGCGAAAGCAGCTTACTGACTTTGCACATAACACCGGGGAAATTCGTGACCCAACTTGGTCAGCCGATGGACGCTATATTTTGTTTTCATTGTATGACAATGGCAGTACCCGCTTATATTTTTATGATTTCAAAGTAGAGCAAAGCCAACAAATCAAACTGCCATTTAGCCATGCTGTTAAACCCAAGTTTAGTGCTGATAGCCAGCATATTTTAGTCTCTGATGGAGACTATCTTTACCGTTATGACTTAACAGCAAAAAGCTTCGGTAAAGCAGTTGAAGTGCCAGCGCAGTATGGTGTTGAAACACAAACAGGTGATATTTTATTTACTAACTCGCGCCATGCTATTTGGATTAAACATCATGATACGGGTGTAGAAGAAATGCTGGTGAATGATATTAAATTAGCGCGCAGCTATGCATGGTTGCTAGTGGCAAAGAATGCTTATCATGAGGGACGTATTTATTACTATAAAGAACGCTTAGGTGATTACCGTATTAGCTACTATGACTTAGCAAGTAAGCAGCATCATGATTTAATTGCTTTACCAGAGCGTGCTTATAGTCGCTCATCGGGCCTGACCTACATACCCAATGAGCGTTGGCTGGTTTACACTGCGTATTTATCGCCTGAGATAGAAATCAAACGCTTACCCGCAGCCTATTTACCAAAGTAATTAACACTTTCGGTAGATATCAGCATCCATATCGTAAATATTAACGCTTAGGCTATACGAGCGGCGACAGTATGTTCTTAAGCAACTTAGTAATTGCTCACTGAGCATTTGCTTTTGCTCTATGGTTCTTCCTGCCATGATTGATGCGCCGATGTGAATAAAGCCATCTTTGCCTTCACCTAATTCGTAATGCTGATAAGCAATTGCACGAGTCTTTATGGTCGAAAGCTCAAATAAGCCAGAGTCAAAAACGGCTTGGTGAACTTTTTCAACTAACACTTGTGGCAGAATTGGCAAATCTTCTGAGTGTTCTATAACAATGTGCGGCATGGGGTCTTCCTTAAAAGCGGTAACTAAAACCGATGTTTGTCTGAAATTGGTTTAACACATCACCATCAAAGTGCCATAGACATTGATTGTCTTCTGATGTTGGTAAAGTGCACGATACGTTACTTGCATTATTTACAATAGTTGCCAGCCAGCGAGTTTCAACATAAACCCGTGCTTGTTCAGTAAATAAATAATCGACGCCTGCATAAAGGCCCGAGGTAAAATACGTATCTGAGTCGGCAAAGTCAGTGCTGACGTGGTTTGCGCCAATTTGGGCGCCAACAAAGCTAACCACACGATTAGCCAGTGGCACTTCTATGGCACTTTGAAATAGCAGGTATTGCATCTCGACTTGCTTGTTGGTTTGGTCTTTCATATCAAGCTCGGTTGCCGAATAGAAGAAGCCATAGCGAGCATTATCAATGGTTCTATCGAAGCTGACAGTAAAATGGCTGTCATCCTCAAGCTCAATCTTTAGATTTTCTTCGGTTTGCACCGAGTTAGTAAAGTTTTTGCCGAAACCGGCGCTAATTGAGTAGCCAGCTTGAGCTGTACTACTTAAGAACATGAAACACAGTAAACCAAGCGATTTTTTCATTGTTTAGGTGCTCGTTGTTGAAGATATTTTGAGATAGTATTGAAACATAGCAAGCAAATCGTTGTAAACGGACAACTATCGCTTTTTAATAAGGAACACTAGGATGAAGTTACTAAAATTAGCTGGACTTACTGCGTCACTTATTTTGTTGAGTGGCTGCTCGGATGATGCTGCTTCGGTAAGTTTAGGGTTATTTACTACAAAAGACATTAAAGTAGTATCACAACAAGACCCAATTATTAGCGGTGTAACCTGTCACATCAGCCACATTGAAGCCAACCTAGACTTTGCTGATCCTTCTGATATGTCTATTGCCTGTCGTCAAACAGGGCCTATTACAGCGGAACAATTACAAAAAATAGATCGTAGTAAATCGGGTGAGGTGGTTTTTAAATCATCAAAAAGTATTTTATTTAAGTCGTTAAAAGTGCGCCGTATTTATGATGCGCCAACACGTACACTTTTATATTTGTCGTATTCAACAAAAGAATCAAGTGGCAGTCATCATCACGCTTTATCAACAGTGCCTTTGTATAACACTGATGCATGGCAATGGGCACAATCACAAGAGTAATTTATGTTAGCGTTATTTAAATCAAGTCCCCTTATTGATGAGCAAGAGCAGCAGTGGCTAATTGATACCTTTTTGTGGGCTGTTGAGCACTTTGATAGTGATTATTTTTTAAAGCATACGAAAATCATTTTACCTAATGGACAGTTCTTTCCTGATAGGGTATCGAGTGTAGCCGAAATGGCTGAAAAGGTATTTAGTCGGGTGGTTGATTATGCGGGTATGCAGGCGTGGCCAATTAACTTGGTTGCACCTTCTGGGCTGACACCTCAGGTGTTTCCACACTTCGAATTTTTAGACGCAATACGCGGCGAAAATGTACAGTTAATCGTTCCTGCAAATCATCACGTGAATATTTCATATAACCCGAACCAAATAAATCAGCCACAAGATTTAGTCGCCAGTTTTGCAGGGACATTAGCGACGATTTTGATTCACCATGTGGGTGTGTTACCACCTGGCGGTAAAGAGTATTTACCGCAGGCAAGTGATGCGTTGGCATGTTATTTAGGCTTTGGGGTGATGATGAGCAATACGGTGTATCAATTTAAAGGAGGTTGTGGCTGCGGTTATAACCCATATGCTAATCGTCAAGCGGCGCTGACTGAGCCACAAACGCTGTTTATGCATGCGCTGGTTACACACTTTAAAGGGGACAGTCAGTCGAAGACGTTTTTAAAGCCACATCTTCGCAGCCAATATAAAAAAGCGCAAAAACAAATTAAAGCTCTCATGCATGACAGTGCTAATCCTATGTTATTGGCATTAGATCAAAAAGCGATAGGGTAAGTAGTTGTGCAGTATCTAGATGAGTTTTTATTGATTGCCATTGCCCATTTTTTTGCGGTAGCCAGTCCTGGACCTGACTTTGCGATAGTGCTTAAGCAAAGTATTCAGCAAGGACGTAAAAATGCACTTTGGACTAGCGCTGGTGTTGGCGCAGCTATTTTGTTGCATATTGCCTATTGTGTATTAGGTGTAGCGTTAATTTTATCGCAGTCGCCTAGCTTATTTATGGCTTTAAAATACATAGCGGGGGCTTATCTGGCTTACTTAGGCGTGCAAGCTTTACGCAGTGCCAAGCCGAGCGATAGTAAACAGCAACCCCTTGCTCAGGCTGAGCCAGAATCGGTGTATAAAGCATTTCGACGCGGGTTTTTTACCAATGCACTTAACCCTAAAGCAACCCTGTTTTTTATGTCGTTATTTACCCTCGTAATTAGCCCTGAGACACCCGTTTTAGTTCAAGCTGGTTATGGCTTATATATGGCTATTGCAACTTGGCTATGGTTTTCATTTTTATCTTTGGTGCTATCAAAAGCATCGGTTCGTTCATTTTTCTTAAAAAGCGGGTACTGGTTTGATAGAGGCATAGGTATTGTGCTTATTGCGTTAGCTATTCGCGTTGTTGTGTGAGGTGACTATGACTATTTATAACTTTTCATTTGGGTCAAATATGTCTTCGAGCCGTTTGCTTGCAAGGCTTCCAGAAGCAAAGCGTATTGGCACAGCTATTTTAAAAGGCTATGAGCTTACGTTTGATATGGTCAGTACCGACGGCTCTGCAAAGTGTAGTATTCGCGAAACAGATAATACTGATGCCTTGGTGTATGGCGTGGTATATCAGCTCAATGAGATGGAAAAGTCGATTCTTGATGAAATTGAAGGCCCGCGTTATGACTGTGTAGATATCACCGTTGAGCTTATTGATGGCGAGCGTGTATCAGCTCATTGCTACATTGCCAATACCGTTGATGACTCACTTTTACCATTCGACTGGTATCTTCAGCACGTTCATCGCGGAGCGCTTGAAGCGGGCGTACCAAATCATTACAGTGAAGCAATACTCGCAAGACAAAGTTGCGATGATCCAGATAAAACCCGGGCAGCGAGAGAATTCGCTATTCACAACAATAAAAATCACCAAGGGACATTATGATATTCCGTAAATTAGCCGTTGCAGCGGCATTGTTATCAAGCTGTTCATTTTACAGTTATGCCGACATTGATACTAAAAAAATAGAAGACGTTATCGAAACCTCAATGGCGCGTTTTGATGTGCCGGGTATGGCAGTGGCGATTGTTGAAAATGATAAAGTCGTGTTAGCAAAAGGCTTTGGTATCGCAAACCTTGATACTGGTAAAAAAGTGAATAAAGACACTTTATTTGGTATCGCGTCAAACACCAAAGCATTTACTGCCGCAGCGTTAGCTAAATTGATTGATGAAGGTAAGCTCAGTTGGGATGACAAAGTAATCGATCACTTACCTGAGTTTCGTTTATATGACCCTTATGTAACCCGTGAAATGACCATTCGCGATTTATTAAGCCATCGCAGCGGATTAGGTTTAGGGCAAGGCGATTTAATGATTTGGCCTGATACTGACAAATCAATTGATGAAATTATTGCGGGCCTTAAGTATTTAAAACCGGCGAGTAGTTTTCGTAGTAAATACGCGTATAACAACCTGATGTTTGTAACCGCAGGTGAAGTGGTTGCGCGTGTGTCTGGTATGAGCTGGAATGATTACATTGAGAAAAATATTCTCGAGCCACTCGATATGAAAAACTCACGTGCAGGGTTTTCACGCATTCCTAGTAGTAATAAAAACTGGGCGACGGGCCATATTCCAATGGATGGTCAATTACATCCATTTTTTGTGAACTACCTTGAAGATTTCCGTGGTGCAGGTGCAATCGCTTCTAGTGTGAGCGATATGAGCCAATGGCTACGCACGCAGCTTGCGCATGGTAAAATGCCAAATGGTCAGCAGTTATTCACTGAAAAGCAGCAACAACAAATGTGGCACCCGCACATTACCTCACTGGCATCAAAAAGCGCTTACGAAGCTTATCATCAACAATTTAGAGGTTATGGTTTAGGCTGGAGCATTGAAGACTTTCACGGTATTAAAAAACTGGGTCACGGTGGCGGCATCTTAGGCATGGTGTCTCAAGTGACGCTACTACCAGAGAAAAACCTTGGTATTGTTATTCTAAGTAACCAGCAAGCATTTAGTGCGCTATCTGCGGTGACCTATGAAGTGCTTGAAGATGCGTTAGATCTTGAAGACAAAGATTGGGTCGAAGAGTTGGCTAAAAAGCATTTCGAAAACAAAGAAAAAGCGTACGCAAATGCAAAACCAGAAACGCCAGCAGATTATCAACCAAAACTGCCAAACATCAACTACACAGGCACACTACATGACAACTGGTACGGTGATGTGGTCATTGAAGAATTAAATGGTCAGTTACGTATTGATTTTACTCATACAAAGCGTTTGAAAGGCCAGCTTGAGCATTACACCGGCAATACCTTTATTGTTAAGTGGGATGAAAAGTTACTTGAGGCCGATGCCTTTATTGAGTTTCAAATGAGCCCAGATAACCGTGTGAGTAGTGCGAAAATGCGGGCTGTCTCTACTGAAGTAACTGACTTTAGTTTTGATTTTAGAAATCTAGATTTACACGCTAAAAAGTAAACAAAAGTCGCAAAGCCACCATCAGGTGGCTTTGTTATACTGGGGGAAAATAATCCAAGGAGTGTATTATGAGAACGGCTGTAATAACTCACCCATTTTGCCGTAAGCATAAAATGATTGACGATCACCCTGAATGTCCAGCACGCTTAGATGTGATCACAGACCGTTTACTCGCCAGTGGTGTTGATGTTGCAATTACTCACTTACAAGCTCCTAAAGCTACCCGAGACGATTTTTTACGTGCTCATGACGAATCTCTCGTTAACCACGTCGAGCAGACTATTCCTGATGAAGGGCTCGCTGAATTAGACGGCGATACTTGGTTATGCCCAGATTCAATGAAAGCAATTGAACGCGCTGTAGGCGCTGGATTATTAGCGGTTGACGAAATTCTTGCTGATAATCTCGACGCGGCTTTTTGCTCCGTTAGACCGCCAGGCCATCATGCAAACCGCAGCACCTCTGCAGGGTTTTGCGTTTTTAATAATCTAGCCATTGCGGTGAAATACGCGCAAAGCAAAGGCGTTAAGCGCATTGCTATTTTGGATTTTGATGTACACCACGGTAATGGTACCCAAGATATCTTTTTAGATGACGACAATGTGTTGTTTTGCTCTTTGTTTCAACATCCGTTTTATCCTAATACTGCCGTTGAAAATAACGCGACTTTAGTTAATTCGCCGCTGCCGATAGCCAGTGATGGTAATGATCTTAAAGCTGTTTACCTTGAGCAGTGGCTACCAAAACTTAATGATTTTAAACCTGAACTGTTGTTTATTAGCGCCGGTTTTGATGCTCACTTAGAAGATGACATGGCAAGCCTCAAATTTGTTGAAGACGATTACGCATGGCTAACTACGCAACTTGCTGAGTTTTGTCAGCAGCAAGAATGCAAGGGGATTGTCTCGTTTTTAGAGGGGGGCTATGCCTTATCAGCCCTTGGTCGAAGTGCCGTGGCGCATATTAAAGCGCTGGTGGATGCACCTTAATCTTCCAGCATCGCAAAGGCTTGCGTTGCAGTAAGCCTAGTTATTTTACTTAAACAGCACACACCTTCTTGTGCTAGATGCTCAGTCACTTTATTAGCAAGCTCCACGTCAGTTAACGCTTTAACACTTTCTCCCTGCAAGTTGACATAGTGCCCTGTTGCTAAAAGTATCCTCGCTTCTTGTTGCTGCTCTTCACTTAAACCATAAATAAAGCTTTCTATATCGGCTTCATCTTCAACTAATGCTAATTCATTAGATGAAAAAATTATCTTAGGAAAAGATGTGTGCATTTATTGTCCTGCGTCAAAGTTGCCAAGGATGAAATGATTATAATTGTCAGTCCATGCAAGAACTAGGATTATTTACCTATGAATCAACCAAGACGACATCAAAAGGTGTGCGATGTATTTTCGCAAAAGCTCGTTTCATGTCCTGCGCATACGCCTTTGGTTGATGCCGTAAGGTTGATGCATGTGCATGGTGTAACCGCCATTTTTATTAAACATGAAAAGTCGATTGTTGGTATCTGGACTGAAGCTGATTGTTTAAAGGTAGATATAACTAATCCCACTTACAAGAATCTTGCAATTCACGAAGTGATGTCGGCACCGGTTATCTCAGTGCCAAGTCAGTATCCAGTAAGTGATGCAACATTACGTTTTCAACAACACGGTATTCGTCATTTATTGGTAATTGACGATAATAGCCAGCCTTTAGGGATGTTGAACCTTTCTGATATCGTTCACAACCAAGGTTTAGACCACTATCTGCAGTTTAGGCCCATTCATGAACAGTATTGTACAGAATTAGAAGTGGTTGATGCCGATACGCCTATTGAGAAAGTGGTTGAACTGATGCGCATGAAACATCTTGAAAGTGTATTGGTTTATAATCAATCACTTGAAATTTATGGCATCATTACCCAGCGTGACATTGTTGAGTTGATTTTACAAACTGAGTGGTTAAACCCATGCTGGGAATACGCGAGTTATCCACTTATTGAAATTGATAATAAAAGTAGTCTTTTTGATGCTTATCGAGTCATGACAGAACGCAATGTGCGTCATTTGGTGGTCAGAGACACCGCTATTTGTGGAGTGATTTCATTTGCTGATTTAATAACAGAGATTGAGTCGGCTTATTGCTGCGAGCTTGAGCGAGCGATTGAACAGCGTGACATTGCTTTGCAAAAATCACAGCGAAACCTTTTTCTTGCAAATAAAATTATTGATGCCTCACTCGATGGCATTATGTTAACCCGTAAAGACGGCACTATTATTCAAGTTAACCCTGCTTTTACTAAACTGACTGGCTTTGCTGAGCATGAAGTTATTGGCAAGCGGCCCAACATTTTAAGTTCAGCAAAACATAGCCGTTCCTTTTATCAAAAAATGTGGCATGCCATTGAATACGAAGGGGTTTGGCAAGGAGAGATCTGTAATCGTAGAAAAGATGGCGAAGAGTATGTTGAGTGGCTAACGATCATTCAGATCAAAGATCCCAATTTTGACGAAGTGCTCTATGCCGCTATTTTTAGTGATATTACAGAGCGCAAACGTGCCGAAGAAAAGATTGCCCAACTTGCCTATTACGATGAGCTGACTGGTCTGCCTAATCGGCGTTTGTTTCATGATAGGTTATCAATTGCATTGAGTGCTGCAAAACGAAATCATGACCTACTGGCGGTGATGTTTATTGACTTAGATCGCTTTAAAGAAGTGAATGATAGTTTAGGGCACGATGCTGGTGATAACTTGCTTGAGCAAGTTGCTGAGCGAATTTTATCGATCCTTCCGGATGGAGATACCTTGGCGCGGTTAGGTGGTGATGAGTTTGTTTTACTATGTGAAGTAAATCGTATTGAAGACTTGCTAAACTTTGCTGAGCAAGTACTTCAACAAGTTAGTATGCCTTTGGCTATTAACGAGCATGTTGTGGCCATTACGGCATCGATTGGCGCAGCGGTTT
Source organism: Pseudoalteromonas sp. APAL1 (assembly GCF_021532475.1). Classification (NCBI taxonomy): domain Bacteria; kingdom Pseudomonadati; phylum Pseudomonadota; class Gammaproteobacteria; order Alteromonadales; family Pseudoalteromonadaceae; genus Pseudoalteromonas; species Pseudoalteromonas sp. APAL1. The sequence continues at coordinate 111,942 of NZ_JAKGAW010000011.1, forward strand.
ACCCTGATGATGGTGTAGATAGCGCTACCTTACTTAAGCACGCCGATATTGCGATGTACCGTGCTAAAGAAGTTGGTCGTAATTCATTTCAATTATTTAAACCTGCGATGAATGCGCGCTCTTTAGAGAGACTTGCAATGATGAGCCGGTTACAAAATGCGATTGAGAGTGATGAGTTTGAGCTGTATTTCCAACCTAAGCAGCAGTTAACTTCAGGGAAAATTTTAGGGGCAGAAGCACTCCTACGTTGGCACGAACCAAGTTTAGGGGTGATTTCTCCAGCAAAGTTTATTCCCTTGGCTGAAGAGTTAGGCCTTATTGTAAAGCTAGACTTGTGGGTGATAGAAGAGGCTTGCAAAGAGTTAGTTAATTGGCAGCAACAAGGCATTGAAGCAGGGCGCTTAGCCATTAATATTTCGGCGAATCATTTACGTCAGGGGCAACTTGCGTCGAATGTAGAGCGGTTACTTGAGCACTATGAGGTTAACCCCTACCAGTTAGAGATAGAGCTCACCGAAAGCTGTTTTATTAGTCACTTTAGTGAAGCGAAACAAGAACTCATGGCACTGAAAAAACTCGGTGTGCATATAACTCTTGATGACTTTGGTACGGGTTACTCTGCGCTTAGCTATTTGACTAAATTGCCAATCGACACACTAAAAATTGATGCCAGTTTTATCGCTAAAGTGCCTGATGAATACGGCAATAGTGAAATTGTAACGGCAATCGTCACATTAGCTAAAAGCCTTAATATGCATGTGGTTGCAGAAGGGGTTGAGAAAATAGAGCAGTTAAATTACTTACGTTCACTTAACTGCGATACTATTCAAGGTTATTACTATTGCCGCCCAATTACGAAGCAGCAATGGTATGCCTTTTACCTCAATACCGAAAAAAGTGCCTAAGCTAGGCTAATTTCGTAAGAAGTAAACTTACGAATATTAATGACGCCAGTATCAAAAATTAAGTACTGGCCTTTAATACCTTTTAAAATGCCCGATACTTCTGGCGCTTTATCAAAATTGAAAGAGCTGATTTTGCTAGGGTATTCACTCACTGGATACTCTAGCTCAACAACATCTTCATCTAGTTTTTCAATGGCTGTGGCCCCAAATAGCTCAGCGAGTTCACTGAGTTTTTCATCAATTTGTGGGATAAGCTCTTTGGCAGCGGCTTTCAAATCAATTGCTTCTGATGGGCCTTTTAGCATGTTTCGCCAATTCGTTTTATCAGCAATAAACTTGGCTAGTGCAACTTCAACTAATCCTGATTGCAAGCGAGTTTGTACTTTAAAAATAGGCAGTGCTTGCGTTGCACCTTGGTCAATCCAACGCGTTGGAATTTGTGTATGGCGAGTAATCCCTACCTTTAACCCTGATGTATTCGCTAAGTATACATAGTGTGGGATCATACAGTTTTCTTCGCCCCATTGTGGCTCGCGGCAGGTACCTTTATCGAAGTGGCAGGTTTCAGGCTTCATAATACACATATCACAGCTAGCTAATTTGCGCATACATACAAAGCAGTGTCCTTGTGAGTAACTCTTTTTGGTTTTTTTCCCACAGTTACAACAAAAAATATTGCCCGTAAACGTAAGTGTTAGTGGCTTACCAATATAGTCATTTAATGAAACTAGCTCATCACCAATAGGTAATTGATATTCGACTGGAGAGGTGAGGGTCGACTTTAATTTTCTGAGCGTACCTTGCATCTTCACTTGGCCCCTAAAGATGTTAAAAGAGGCAAGTGTAACATGGTCTATTTAAATTGTGTGGCAATAAACGTTAGATACTCACTTAATGGTATCGCTTTGCTGTAATAATAGCCTTGGCCTTGATCTGCGCCCATTTTTATAAGCATCTGTTCTGTTTCTTGATCTTCTATGCCTTCAATGGTGATATTCATATCGAGGTTATGGGCCATATCAATGGCTGTTTTCACGATAACTTGGTTGTTGTCGTTAGTTGTTAAATCAAGGGTAAATGATTTATCTACCTTGATAGTGCTAAATGAATAATTAACCAGATAATTGAGCGATGAGTAACCTGTACCAAAGTCATCTAAAACCACTTGGCTACCTAGTTTATTGAGCTCATTGATGAAAGATACCATTTCATTATGGTTTTTAATTAGCGCGAACTCGGTAAGCTCAAACTTTAATTGGCTGGCCATAATGCCATGCTTCATGATGGTATTTTCAACTTTTTCAATAAGCTTTGGAATGGTGAGATTTTTGGCACTTAAATTAACACTGATTGTATGGTCACGATAACCATGCTGATTAAGGCTTGCAACACTTTGACAGGCTTGATCAATTACCCATAAGGTAAGCTCGTTTATTAGCCCTGTGCGCTCAGCTAATAGGATCAGCTGCTCAATATGGATCTCTTTATCGGCGCAAGGCCAGCGTAATAAAGCTTCTGCGCCTGCCACTTTGCCTGTATTTAAGTTGATAATTGGTTGCAGGTAGATAGCTAAATTATTGTTTCGAATAGCGTGTTGCAGTGCAGCAGCTAAACTTAGATTCATATCTACATGAGGTTTTGCATGTTCAATATTATATTGAGGTCGTTGAGACAAGCTTAAGTAACCACGCTGTAACCAGGCATCAAATCCGTCGTCAGCAATCGGTTCTGCGACACTGCAGCGATAGTTAAGTTGTAGGTCAAGACCCAAAATGCTGTATTGTTTTGGCAACTGTTTCAATAAGTCGTTAAGCTCTGCATAGAGCTCCTCTGGTGGCTGAATCTTTGTAGAGATAAATGCCAGTATTCCGTTTCCTAAGTCTGCTATTTTAGGGCTGTTATCGAGGGCTGACTCAAGGTTAATGAATTGCCTACGTTTACTTACTTGACGTTCTAGAGAATCAGCAACTGTGATGATGATATGACTGCTTTGTGTTGAATTTAGAATATTCATCAGTGCAGTGAATTGCTCTATCTTTATAAGGCACAGATTAGCTGATCTTTGTTGTTTTTTCAGAACCATATAAGCTTGTTTGAGCATGGCCTGATTTAGAAGTTGTGTTTGTTGAGTATGAGTTGCGTGATAGAGAGCTTTCTCTCTTTGATAGCGCACTCTATCTGCTAGAGCCATAGCCATTAATACAATCTCGCATAAAATAGCGACTAAAAATATATGCCTAACGGTAAAGCTATAAGGGATAAAGCCGGTAAGTTCTAACGGTTGAATTGCTGCGCCAACAATCAGAGGGACCCATGACATCACATAAAATTTTGCCCACCGAAAGCCACTCACTAATTTTTTATAAATCATGCAAATACATAAAATGTACAGCGGCACCATAATGGCAAAGAAAATTTTTGATGAGTGGTATTCGAGCATAAAAAAGCTAATTAAGCTTAAGCTGAACAGTAGGGCTAAAAAGCTGAGACTAAGTTTATATAAGCGGCAATTGTCTTTGTGGTAGCGTAAAAACATGGTGCAAAAAGCAACGGTAAAAAAGGCAATAGCGTAGTTACTAAATACCACCTGTTTATTTAAAAATAACTGCCACGATAATGGCCAGAGATAAAAGCCAAAGCCGAGCACTGAGCCCATTAATAACAGCGCCGAAATAATATAGCCAATGTAAATTAGGTATACACGATCTCGTATGCCAAAAAATAACACTAGGTTATAGAGCGCAGCCATGATCAGCACACCAATAAAAATTCCCCATACACCCACTTGTGCGCGAACTAAATCTTGAAATTCATTTTTACCATAGATGTTAATAGGCGTTTTACTGATCCCCACGGTATCAACTTTAATGATGATGGATGTTTGCTCATTACCATTAAGAGTGAAAGACGTATGTGGGGTACTGTATTTAAATAGGCTTAGATCAGGTACTTTATCGCCTAACACTGTTTTTTTAATAAGCTGTTGTTGTGTGTTTACACGGTAAACAGTGAGGTAATCAACCATAGGGTTATCAAAGTGAATAATGAGATCAATCGGCTTCGTTTGACGGTTTTCTAAGTCAAGTTTTAACCAGTAATCTTGAGCGCCTAAATGCCACTCAATTTGCGAGAATGGCTTTTTTATAAGTTGTTCTGGCTCTGCAAGAAATTGGTTAAGGGTGAGAGATTTACTTTGGTCAATACGATAAGCCATTTGAGAATACACTGGCGCTGTCTTATCAATTGTATAGCGAGTTGGACTGGCCAGATGCGCGCACAAATTGGCGATGATAAAAAACAAAGTAGCAAGAATAAAAAAAGAAACAAAATTATATTTCAATGCTTTATTATTCAAAACGCGTTCTTTATCTAGTTAATTATTCTTAATAGCTGTC